>QNFP01000469.1 GCA_003645535.1 Gammaproteobacteria bacterium
CTTGCAGACAACCCAGACGGAAATCTCCCCGTGTTTTTCGCATATTTTCTTCTCGGTCATAATACTCCTTTCTTCACTAACCCGTAGCTGTAGTAACATAGACTTGTGGTGCATAAGTTAATCACGAAGGCTTGCGCAACAAGTCTTTTAGATTAGCGAAAGGAGAGTGCGTGGTAGTGGGCCCATCTTCTTTATCAGGATTTTCTGTGGACAACCATTCAGCATCGAGTGAGCGGGAATGCTCGTTATCGTGGCAGTAGAGACATAACAACTCCCAATTACTACCATCAGGTGGATTGTTCTTATAATTATGGTCTTTGTGATGGACCGTTAACTCTCGAAGATTTTTCCCTGTAAAATCACGACCACAGCTTGCACAAATCCAAGGGAAAATTTTTAATGCTTGTTCTCGATACTCTACCTTTTTCATATTCTTAACCTCGATGCTAAAGTAATAATAGGTTGCGAAAAGATTCATGGAAAGCCTTTAACTGGCCATACCGAATAATACAGTTATTGCGAGAATCTTGACAGGATTAACGGGATTAATAAGATTTTTTTCTGTTTTTATCCTGAACATCCTGTCTAAAAAATGGAAATTCCTCTACGTTTCAATTACTCAGAATACATAGGAGATATTTTGACTTCCGTAATTAAATCTGATGATCATAAAAAGGCACCTCGTCAGAGAGGTTTTCCTCTTTTTGCTAAGGCACTGCCAACGGAGGTTATGGTGGCTCTTGAGGCTGTGGCTGTTGCTTAGAGGATTAAATCTCTTTTCGATTCAAAGGACATTTCAACTCCGCTGATCGGATCTCGGAACTCGATTTTTTTTGACAGAAGTTGAAGGGGGAGTTCGTAGTCGTCGATTGTTTTTGCTAGCAGTGTTGGATAATACCGATCATTGACGATAGGCAGGCCAAGACCACTTAAATGAATACGAAGTTGATGCTTTTTGCCGGTCACGGGAGATAGTTGCAGCAGGGCACGTGAGCCCTTGGTTTTGAGCAGAAATATTTTGGAGCGGGCATTGACCTTGCCCTGACGGGTTTGCATCCGAAACCATGGTTTTCCCTGTTCAATTCGGTTTTCCACCAACCACTCTGTCTCGCTGGTATCACCTGGAAACACAACCACCGCCTGATAGGTTTTTTGCACCATCCCATCCATAAACAGTTGTTGGTAAAGGCCCCTGGTTTCCTTGTTCGCCGATATCAGCACGAGACCGGCAGTTCCCCGGTCAATTCGATTAATGGGGGACAGGAAAAGATTTCCGGTACTCTCTTTTAACCTGTTTAGCAGGGTCTCACCGACATAGGGTCCACCTGGGATGACGGGCAGAAAATGCGGTTTGCAGGCAACAAGCAGGTGCTCACTGCTATAGAGGATTTGTTCCTGAAAGGGAATTACCGGTTCTTCTGCCACTTCTCTGAAATAAAATAGTCGCTGGTTGGGCGTATAGGCCGTAGTCAGAGAGACTGGAGTCCCGTCCTCGGAGAGCACCTTTCCCGACGTAATACGTTCCAGCCAGGTCATTTCGGTGATCTTGGGGAAACGGCCAACCAGAAATGCCAGTAGGGTCGGATATGGTCTTTTCCTGTTTGGCATGGATACTGTCGACGTACCTGCTGAAATGCCCAATTATCACGTCCTTTGATGAGATTATTCCTGCTGGGGATTTTTCAAACCTTCGATAAGTTGATGGTACAGGCCTTTTTTCATCATTGCAATGTTGCTCAACGAAAACTCCTGTAATTTCCTAGCAAACCACCACCCTGTATCTCCGGTTTAAATCTGCCCATATAGATGCTAAATATACAATTCCTCATTAATTCATTTACATGAGACGACTGTTGTACTCGTTTATCTTCTTTTTCTTGCTCACGGATATACGTACGAACAACCTCCTCATCGGTACCAACAGTTGAAACGAAATAACCGAATGCCCAAAAACTCATTCCACCATAATTCTTCTTTTGCCAGAGATATGCCCGAGCTATGTAAATTGCACTTTTGCCTTTTAATATAACCAACTACCTGTGCAACTGAGTAAAAACAATTAGAGTGATAGCCAGACAGCATGGTTGCGGCAAATCTACAATCCGTAAAAACATGCAGGCAAACGATGTCGTACGTGATATTTCCCAGCGGGTTGCATTGTTGTTGAAAAGCTAGAGTTGAAGGAAAACCTAATTTTGCGACTCCAATTATAAAATTTGGGAGACAAATATGACTTCAATAAATCTGACACCTAAGCAGCAAATTTTTGCTCAGGAATATATAATAACCAGTAACGCAAGCCTCCCGTTGTTAATAATATTGGTATTGACCATGATCTAAAACCACTTAGGAACGGGAACTAAATAACCTGAACATAATTAGCTTATTTCTGGTATAGCCCGATAGTTCCACTGCCCCAAATATTCATCAAAAATTATTTTCATTTTTTCTTTAAAATCAGCCGCATATTTTCGGCCAATCTCATATTTCTTGTTAATAATATTTGCGACAACGTTTAACCCTGTTTCTGTTGAAGTTCGATCAATAAGTGTTTTAATCATATTATGGTTTTTTAATATCACTCCTTGCATAGCCCTTGTAATATGTGGAAAAACTCTATGCTCCACAGGATTCCATTTAGATGTATAGGGGGGATAATGAGCCATTCGAATTTCGATACCTATTTCATTAACCAGTTTCTGTAAATCTTCTTTAAAAATATAATGACGAGATGAATTGCTACCTCCTCCATCGGCCAGTATTAAAATTGAGCTCGCATTCGGGTAGAGATTGCGCCCAACGGTCGTCCACCAAAGCTTTATCGAATCACAAGAAAATTCACTGGTGTCTTTGCTTGTACCAATACTAACAAATGCACTGTTATTTCTTATGTCATACA
>QNFP01000470.1 GCA_003645535.1 Gammaproteobacteria bacterium
CGCGAAGGTGAATGTGGACGAAGCGCCTGATCTGGCGGCCAAGTTCGGTATTCGTTCGATCCCCACGCTGGTCATTCTCAAGGATGGCGAAAACAAACAGCAGTTTGTTGGGCTCAAACAGGAAGCCGAGCTGGTTTCGGCACTTGAAGCAGAACAATAGTTTTCTTGTTTAGTCTTGAGAAAAGGGTGCCGATTCGGTACCCTTTTTTTGTTAAATTGGTTTCGGGAGGGATGTCCGATAGACCACATGAATTTCGTTGAATGGTGGATAGCAGAATAGGGGGAGTGAAAGATGAACAGACGTGATTTTGTTGCAGGTACCGCGACGGTGACCCTATTGGCGGGGGTTGCGCGGGCGGAGGACGTCCGTCCGAATATTCTGTGGATAACGACGGAGGACTGGTGTCCGGACCTTTCGTGCTACGGAACGAAGGGGATTCACACCCCGCATGTGGACCGGTTGGCCGCGGAGGGTATCCGCTACGAAACGGCATTTACCACCGCGCCGGTCTGTTCGGCCTCGCGCTCGGCGATGATGACCGGATTCCACCAGAACTATATCGGCGCGCACCAGCACCGCACCTACGATAAGCAGCCGCTGCCGCACGGCATCAAGCCGATTCCAAACCTGTTTGCAGAGGCCGGCTACTACACCTGCCTGATGAGCAAAAAGATCGACTGCAACTTTATGCCGTCCGGCAAAAAGAACCTGTTCATGGGGTCCGACTGGAAGGAGCGCAAGCCGGGCCAGCCATTCTTTGCCCGCATTACATTTGGCGGAACGCACCGGGCGTGGAATCGCGACCCGCAACGCCCGATTGATATCAAAGATGTGGAGATTCCCCCGTACTATCCCGATACGCCGTTTGTGCGGCGCGATTGGGCCAACGGGTTGGAGCAGATGCAGCTGGTTGATCGCCAAGTGGGTGCGCTGCTGCAACGGTTGGAGGATGAGGGCCTGGCGGACAGCACTATCGTCTTCTTTATCGGCGACCACGGCCGCTGCCACATTCGCGGGAAGCAATTCCTGTATGACGGCGGTATCCGCATTCCGATGATTATGCGCTGGCCCGGGAAGGTGAAGCCGGGGCAGGTGGGCAAGGAACTGGTGATGTCGATCGATATCTGCGCCACGATCCTCGAAGCCGCCGGTTTGACGCCGCCGGTTCCTCTGCACGGCAAGAGTCTATTCAGTGAAGAGGTGAAGACCCGGAAGTATGTTTTTTCGGCGCGCGATAAGATGGACGAGACGCACGATGCCATGCGCGCGATCCGGTCGAAGAACCACAAGTTGATCCTCAACCTGATGCCGGAGCGCCCCTGGTGCCAGTACAGCCGCTATAAGGAGTCGGCCTATCCCATGTTGGCGGAACTGAATGTGATGAACATGAAGGGGCAGCTGACGCCGGAGCAGGCCGCCTTCATGGCGCCGAGCAAGCCGGCGATTGAATTGTTCGATCTGCAAAAGGATCCGCACGAGATCCATAATGTGGCGGATGACCCAGGCTATTCCGCAGTCAAGGCCGAGCTGTTGGCCGAGCTGGAAAACTGGCGCAAGAACGTGATCAACGACCAAGGCGTATCTGCCGAGTTCCGTGCGCTGGAGGTCTTTCCTGAAAAGTGCCCGACCGCCACGGTAAATGAATGGGATACCCAAAATGGCAAAAAGTATGATTTCCGGAAAAACGGGTGGCCGGCGTGGTATCCCACCCGCACGCTGGCGGAGTGGGAAAAGGCCCGCGCCGCTTGGGATCCCTATGTATTTCGCGGACCATCCGAAAGGATCCCGCGTCCAAAAATAAATACCGTATCCGGCAAGAAGAAAACCCCGGTTCGGAAACAGAAGAAAGAGAGGGCAACATGAAAAGACGCGTCTATCTGAAAATGGCGGGTGCGGCGGCGCTGATGGTTTCGCAAATGGCGATGGCCGAACCTTCGAAACCGAATATTATTCTGGTCATGGCCGATGATCAGGGGTGGGGGGATGTCGGATACAACGGACATCCGTTTGTGCAGACCCCGGAACTGGATGCCATGGCTGCCGATGGGTTCGTATTCGACCAGTTTCATACCGCAGCCCCGAACTGTTCGCCAACGCGCGCAAGCGTCATGACCGGCCGCCATCCTGTCCGCACAAAGGTGTATAGCCATGGCCACTATCTGCGACCGCAGGAAATCACTTTGGCTGAAACGCTGAAGGCCGCCGGATACGTGACCGGCATCTTCGGCAAGTTGCATATCGGTTCGGTCCAGCCCGGATCGCCGTGCAACCCCTCGGCCATGGGTTTCGACGAATGGGTGGTGGGACTCAACTTTTTCGACAACGATCCCTACCTAAGCCGCAATGGAAAAGTCGAGCATCGGAAAGGGAAGGGGTCGGTGCTTCTCGTGGACGACACCATTTCGTTCCTGGAAAAGCACAAAGACGGTGATCGGCCCATTTTTGCGGTGGTGTGGTTTCCGTCGCCCCACCTGCCGCATGCCGAGGTGCCGGATGGACCCAGCCTGTATGATGACGAAAAGAACGCCGGCTATTTCCGGGAAATTACATTACTTGACCAACAATTCGGACGCTTGCGTCGTACACTGAAAAAGCTGGACCTCGCGGAGAATACGATCCTGTGGTATTGTAGCGACAACGGCGGTCTGGTGAAGGAAAGCTCAGGAGGGCGAAAGAAAAAGGGCAGTATCTATGAAGGCGGACTGCGGGTGCCGGCCATCGTCGAATGGCCCGCAAAAGAACTCACGGGACGAACCGCTGTTCCGGTCAATACCTACGATATGTATCCAACGTTGCTCGCCATGGTTGGGGTCAAGGTGGACAATCCCCACCCGCTCGACGGAATGGATGTGAGCGGCGTGTTTGACGGAAGCATGGTTCGCCGCG
>QNFP01000471.1 GCA_003645535.1 Gammaproteobacteria bacterium
TCGGTCACGCCGTCGCAAAATGAGTCCTGCTCCGGATCGCCGCTTGAGTTGCTGAACGGCAATACCGCGATCGAGGGCTTGGATTGGTTGCGCCTGGCGTCGGGTTCGACCTGCATCGGCGCGTGCGGCTCTTTGCCGCTCGTGCTGTTGATGGCCGCAACGAAGCGGAATCCCTTTTTATGTATCGTGCGGATAAAATACTGCTTGCGCCCGTCATCGTCGAACAATTTGCGCGCCTCCTTGACGCAACTACTCAGGGCGGATTCCGAAACCACGCGGTCATGCCAGACGGTACGCAGAATCTCCTCTCTGGGTACCATGCGTTCGCGGTTTTCGACCAATAACACGATCAATTCGATGACCTTGGGTTCCGCGTGCAGCAGTTTCCCATCCCGGGTCAGCTCGAAGCGATCGGTATCGAGAACTATTTGATCGATCTGATAACGCATAGGTGAATTATACCAACTCCGCTTTAATTTGAACTCGCCTCATATTTCCCACATTAAATCATCACAAAACGACCAGCCAGCCATCAAGCCACCGGCGACGCAACCGCCTATTATTACCGACATACTGAGCAGAACAGGAGACTGAAATGAACACCAAGCCAATGAATCGAATCGGCGTAAAAAACGCTCCGGCAGGATTACTCGACATATTGAGCCACAGCCTGTCGGTTGCGAACCGCAGCGTCTTGCAATGGCGGCAAAATGCCGATTCAAAGCGTCAAATGCAAAATCTCAGCGCACACTTTCGCAAGGACGCAGGGCTGGATCAGTCTGTTTCGACTCAGACCTACGACGACTATTTGGACCCTGCATCAAGGCGCCTGTAAACTGAGCCGGGGCTCGGGCCTTCGGAGTGGCTTGCACTCCGGGGGGCTCCCTGTCAACCGTGTCAGTGGCTGCCTAAAATTGTTCAATCCAGGTCGATAAATAGTCACTCTGGTAAATCTGACAATGGTGGGTGGAATCCGATACTATGGCATTCAACGAAGCATTTGTATTTTCAGTCAAAACTGCTTGCCTACTCAGATAAACCTCACACATCTGACCGCAGTGCTTGCGACAAAAACCGGGCAAAAAATTCCCCAAAAACTGCAGGAACAACATTTATTCGATCAATCCTGTGAAATCCGGTTCTCGCTAGATATCAACGGGTTCGATGTTCCATACACTTTTGGGGATAAGGGTCTCCAATCCGAGTTATGGAGAAGTGAATTTATACTACTAAATATCTCGCCGCACAAGCTAAAGAAATTGTTTATGTCAATCGGTTTTTATGATCGTTGCAGGCCAGCTTAATAAAGCAGTATTAATACATTACGTCGATGAACGGGAGATCGAAAAATCAATACCTGGCGTTCGATAAAATTCATCGTAATAGTCGAAAACTACATGATATTGAAGCCTAAAATCATCGGCATTGCACGAATAAAAATATATGTTTGAACGAAGAACGACAGGATTACAGACATTCTCTGGAGATGCTGGAAGATCGTTAGCGCAGCTTAATTCGCTCCAGGGGTTTGCGCGCTCATTACTAATCGGCGTGATTCCACTTCTTGCATTGAAAGCTCTTGGTTCCAAAGAGGCGGTAACTCAAGCATATCTTTTAGCATCATTGCTGACGATAACAATAACTCTCAATTTTTCTTTTATTGAGCGTTGGTTGCAACGTCGATGGGTTATAACTCTAAGTGGCCTATTTACTATCATCGCTGCAACGATTCTGCTGTTTGGTAAGGGCATGATCATAGCCCTCGCTATAGGATTGCAGTCCGCAGCGGCCTCCTTGTTTACAGTCTGCATTTCGCTTTATATCATGGATTACATTGGAAGAAAGGAGCTGATTTATACAGAGTCCCGAAGGTTGCTCTACACAGGTATCGCATGGTTAATTGGCCCTACTCTCGGTATTTGGCTATGGAATGAGGTCGCCTACTGGTCACCTTTTATACTGACTATATTGGTCTCATTGGTGATGGTGGCTTTCTTTTGGTTATTACGCTTAGGCCATAATCCAATCATTCGTAAAGCCAAGAAAAACCAGTCAACCAGCCCATTTAAAATAATCCATAGATACTTCGGGCAGCCGGCATTGCGAATTGCTTACTTTATTACTCTGACACGTTCTATATTTTGGATGTCAGTTTTTATGTATGGACCCATTTACGTGGTCGAGGCAGGCCTGCCTAACTGGGTAGCAGGAGGGTTACTATCTTTTGTGAGTGGCTTGCTATTGTTAAGTCCATTAATCCGAAGGGTTGCGAATCTCTATAATGTGAAGATAGTGATCATTTGTGGGCAATGTGTTACGGCCACTGCCTTGATTCTGTTGTTTTTCATAGGGGAACCAAAACCGATTGGACTGTTGTATTGGATTATCGCTGCACTCGGGGGTGTCATTCTGGATGTACTTAGTAACATTCCCTTCATGCGTATGGTCAAGTCATGGGAAAGAACAGCAATGACAACAGTTTACTCAACTTGGCGAGAAGGATCGCAATTGCTGACACCCTTGCTGGTATCGCTAGTAATGCTGGTGGCGCCATTTGAAGTTTTTTATCTAACTTTGGCTGGTTTATTGTTTATTGCCAGTATTACGGCAACCTACTTGCCGTGTCGCCTTTAAATTGCATATGTTCTGGTCTAATGGAACCGGATACTTTAATGAGAGACAATAACTGTCAATTATTGAGGTATCACAGATGGGTGAAAAACGGAGTTATAAAACCTATACGAAAGAATTCAAAGAAGAAGCTGTTGCATTGGTACATGGTCAAGGTTATTCCGTACCGGAGGCCGCAAGGTCACTGGGTATAGCCTCCAATATTCTATACCGCTGGAAACAGCAGATTGAAGATCAGCAACA
>QNFP01000472.1 GCA_003645535.1 Gammaproteobacteria bacterium
GTATCCGGCACGGTTCAAAATCAAGAAGGGGTCACGCACCTGGTGGTCGATTCCCTGTGGGTGCCCAATTTGAAGCTTTCTCCGGAAGGGGCTGGAAGTCGGGATTTTCACTAGTTCATTTCTCGCCGTTTAGATTTCTCACCCGAAATGATCTCCTAGTCCCACTTTACAGCACGCATGAATTGGAGTTTTTATCCGAAGGAGAGAAAACATGTATAAACGGAATTTAGTTGCAACAGCAGGGTTGGTGGCCATTTTATTCGGCATCTGGTCGTGCACCTCGGACGATCCCGCCCAAGATCAGAACTCCTGATCTCGGCAAGGGTCAGAAATTGATACAAACAGGCTGGGAGCCGCGTGATTTGGGCGCTATCTGATTTTTTACTTTAGGGATTGATCAACGGTTGTTGGGAAAATAAAATGGCACCTTTCCAGTGACAAAACCAAAAGAGGTGCCATGCCGCAAATGCAGCTCCCCTTAATACCAAGTGGGACGAAATCAATCAACAATATTTGGAGTGTGGACAAGACCGATGATCGTGTGACGTATTTATGCGGCCTCAATCCGGTGTTCATGCATGATGCGGATTGCTTGCGTTCATTTAAAATGTTCACAGCGCAGTTGGTCAGTCAGGGGGCTTGCCGGCAGATCGAGGTGATCAAAGCGTTCGGTGTTTCCAAAAGCAGCGTTGCTCGCTCGGTCGAGAAGTTCCAAAGTGGTGGAACGGCGATTTTCTTCAAACCGAAAAAAGGACGGGGCAGTAAGGTTTTCACCGAAGAAGTCAATGATCAGCTTGATGAGCTTTTTGCCTCGGGAATGAATACGAAAGAAGCCGCCGACGAGCTGGACATCAATTATGAAACGCTGCGCAAGGCCATCGCTCAAAAGCGTGTTGCAAAACCGATAGCTGTCGGTACAGCACGCGGTAAATCCGAGGCCTCGGACAAGTCGACGCGTAGTTTCGAGGATGCTCAGGCCGATATGGGAAACGCTTGTACGCGAGTTCTGGAGCGGGTTGCAGCGTCGCTTGGGCTTCTGCCAGGAGGCACGGAAACTCGATTTGAGCACTGTCGCGATGTCAAATTCGGAGGCCTGCTCTGTGCATTGCCCGCGTTGGTGAAGAACGGCATGCTCAGCCACCTGGACGAGTGTTTCAAGATGCCTGCGGGATATTACACAATCGTCCAGGTGTTACTTCTCGTGGGCTATATGGCGCTTTGCCGTATCAAGGTAGTAGAGCAGCTACAGAAGCATTTGCCAGGGGAGATCGGAAAGATTATGGGGCTCGACCGGGTGCCAGAAGTCCGCTGTTTGAGGAACAAGCTCGCCAATCTCAGCGAAGATGATGCACCGGAAAAATGGTCTCGTTTGCTCAGCTTGGACTGGATGGAGGACTCCCCGGAACTCGCGGGAACGCTATACGTGGACGGGCACGTGCGCGTTTATCACGGCAGCAAAACCGAACTGCCAAAGCGCTTTGTTTCACGCGAGAAGCTTTGCCTACGTGGCACGACAGACTACTGGGTCAACGATGCTCTTGGGCAACCGTTCTTCCTGGTCAGTCGCCCGGTAGATCGAGGAATGCTCGAGGCGTTACGCACCGACATTGTCCCCAGACTGCTCAATGACGTGCCCGGGCAACCATCAACTGAACAGCTCGAAAGTGACCCGCACCTTTCGCGGTTCACTATCGTCTTTGATAGAGAAGGTTACTCTCCCGTCTTTTTCAAAGAGATGTGGAAGAAGCATCGTATCGCCTGCATTACCTATCACAAGTTTCCGGGAGATGATTGGCAGGCGGAGTGTTTTAACGACACCAAGCTCGAAATGCCGAATGGTGAAGAACTCACTATGAAACTCGCCGAGAGGGGCTCCTGGATCGGCAGCAAGAAGGACGGTTTTTGGGTGCGCGAGGTACGAAAGCTATGCGAGGGCGGTCACCAGACTAGCCTCATCAGCAGCGCAAAAGGGGCGCTTTTCACGCGAGATGCAGCTCGAATTTTCTCCAGATGGTCTCAGGAAAACTTTTTCGCCTACATGGAAAAACACTTTGCAATTGACCTACTTAGCGAGTATGGGACCGAGGGATTTACCGGTCCTCAGCAGGTTGTAAACCCCGTCTTTCGAGAACTCGAAAGACAGCGTCGCTCGGTGACCACCAAGCTGGACAGAAGGAAAGCAAAGTTTGGAGACATGGGGATACATCCCGAGCTCGATGACCGAAAACTGAACCGCTGGAAGAAGAAAAAAGAGCAACTTGTCGAAGAGATCGAGCAATTCGAGCACGAGCTCAAGAACATCAAACAACAACAAAAAGAGACGCCACGTCACCTCGACTGGGAGGCGTTGCCGGAGGAACAGAAGTTCGAGCGTCTCAAGCCCAGCCGAAAGCACCTGGTGGACACCGTCAAAATGATAGCCTACCGCGCCGAGACCGCCATGACCAACATCGTCCGGGAGAAACTCGCAAAAAAAGACACCGCTCGATCTCTCATTCAAGACCTCTGCCGCTCCGACGCCGACATCCTACCCGACGAAAAAAACGGCACACTGACCATCCAAATCCATTCCTTTGCCAACGCCCGCTCCAATCGTGCCGTCAGGCATCTTCTCGAACACTTGAACGAGTCCGACTTCAATTACCCAGGAACCAAACTCAAGCTGCGCTACCAACTCGCCGCTCCAACTTGAAATTCGACCGAGCTACTGAATTTGGACTCACCGCATTTTCCCAGGGGTCAAGAGTTCTGAGACTGTGCGAATACCGTGTGTTTTCAAGCGGTCGAAGATGATTTTGTATTCTTTGCCAAACAGGTCCTTGCCGATATCCCGCAGGAAGTGAAAGTGGCAGATGAAATCAGGAACACCGGAAA
>QNFP01000473.1 GCA_003645535.1 Gammaproteobacteria bacterium
GCATCGTGCGGTGTTATTAAAGGGTTTTGATAAAGACGGTTTTATTTTTTATACCAATCTCGGCAGCCGCAAAGCCCAGGATATTGCGCACAACCCAAATGTCAGCCTGCACTTCCCCTGGTTTTTCCTCGACCGCCAGGTCAGCATTGGCGGCGTTGCCGAAAAAGTAAGCCGTGGCGACGTGCTGAAATATTTTTTCAGCAGGCCCAGAGACAGTCAGCTGGCGGCCTGGGCATCTAAACAAAGTCGTCGCTTAACTTCGCGACAGGCTCTTGAATCCCAGTTTATAGCGATGAAAGAAAAATTCTCCCAGGGTGAGGTGCCAACCCCTGATTTCTGGGGTGGCTTCAGAGTAAGGCCGCAAGAATTCCAGTTCTGGCAAGGTGGCGAGAGTCGCCTCCATGACCGCTACCAGTATCGCCGCGATGAAACAGGTAAAAGCTGGATCATTACTCAGCTGGCCCCATAAGCGGTTCTTTTAAAAAATAGTATGGACACGGTAGCGACTATACACATAGTCTTTTACGCATCTAACCCGCTGAAGTCTGGAAGTCCTGAAATCCTAGCGGCGGCCGTAGGGTCGATACGGTAACCAGAAATACACCGTCAGTGCCGCAAGGTAAATACTCGAAGACAGGTACATCAACTTTCTCCAGCCCCCACTCGCAGCCTCGATAATGTCGAACTCCCTGACAAAAATCGTTTCGCAGGCACCGTTGCCGGTGTCGGTACGTACGGTGCTGGTACCTCGCTTGCCCCCGCCCTTATTTGACTGGGCAGAGCTGGAATAAGCCGACAGCCAGCCCTGCACACGAATTTGATCGCCTATTTTGATATCGCTAATCTGCTTGCGAATAGCTAGATCATCAGAAATCAGGTGGTTATTCGACAACTGATCCATCCTGAACTGTGCCCAGGCCGCATTGTCGTTAGTTTTCACGTTGCAAGTAAACTGCCCGTTCCAGAAATCCAGCCTGTTCAATAGCGGACTAAACGCAGTGTCCTGCCACACCACGCAAACATCGGCCATATTCAGATGATCATTCCAGGCTTTGTGCAACATACTGTCACCATCGTGATGCTGATAAGACACTACCATGCCATACAGGTCGTAATCGTACTCAGGCTCAACACGATAAGTTACATCGTTAAACTCAGTTTCAAATGGTGCTATCTGCACTGCGCGCTGGACGGGTTCGCGCTCAAGCCCCGGGTCGAAGACTATGTTCGTTGCAAAGTCGTTACGATTCCAGAACGCTACCAACAGTAAAATAAAGCTGGCCCAGAGGGTAATTCGAAGTAAGATCGTCCGCCTCCTGCAGGCTGATTTGAGCTAGTCCGGTTATTGGTATTTGTGTAGGAGTATTGCTTTTGCAACAAAGTGATTATCTGGATATTGAGCGATTAATGGTAGCTTTGCTAGCGCACCAGTCCAGGTTTTAATCAGCGCTTGTTACCACAACCAGACGAGTCCAATAACCAGCCCCATTAGCACGGCCATAGAAATGGCCGCTGCCAGGCCTCGTTTGTCATTAGGCAGGAAACTAAATAGTGCGGCCGTTCGCGACAGCAAACTGACCGGCGGCGCACCCCGCACTAACTCGCGATAGGCCTGGCTCCCGGCTTTGTTGAGAGTGTCATGCATATACCCAGCACCTTTGAGAAAGGGCATTAACATACGCTGGCTGATCTTGTTTTGACCGCCCGGCCCGTGGATCAGGGGTTTTTCGCTGCCGCCATCGGATATAATCAGTGCCCGCACGTCTTCAAGCCAGCCAACATCCCCCAGCCACAGGGATTGGGTGATAATCTCGCCATCACTCGCCATCAGGTGGGCGGAATTGGGCAATACATCCAGTAGTTGATGTAGCTGCCCATCCAGGCCATCGACAATGCTCGGGAAGCGAATATCGTAATCCCCCTGAAATTGTTTCGCGTTATCTGTCTTCTCTACCAGGCTATGTGGCTGCGGAAAATTTTCACCGGGGTGGGCCTCCCGCACATAGACCAGTGCAACGTTGATATTATCGGCAAGCTCTTCCTGGAGTTCGTTCAGTTCATCTATGCTGCTTACCGTCATCGGACATGTTATAGAGCCTGTCGCCAACAGCAGTGGTTTGCCATCGGCCAGCTGATAGAGGCTGGTTGAACCACCATCAGCCATTGTCACTGGCAAGTCGGGTAAGTGCTGACCGGGGCGCAATGCGTCACGACTAAAACGCATGTCCCCCGCCATAACTTTTATAGAGAAGTGTTCAAAGCGATAGTTTTCGGGATCAGAGCTAGACAGAGCCACTTTATTATTCCACCCAGGCAGGTCGGTTTTTATAGACAGGTGGCTTTAATAATAGTCACTTACATTTTTCTGTCCACCGAATATTATTTATCCCGTAACCTGTAGCAGAGCCCTTTAGCTATCCGCCATGGCCTGCTTTAGGGATTGATGGAAATGCGCTAGCGCTGGTTCATTTTGCCCTATAAGAACCTCCTTCATGGAACCCGACAGGAAATTCCTCTCCATATCCGTCTGGATGACAATATCTTCGTCATCGACAGTACGTATAGCCAGGTCAATATTGGCGTCCCAGTATTTTTTGGCTTTTTCTGTCGTCACTGGCTCGGGCACATAACAGTCGAAGTAAATGACACACCTGTCCACACGATTTTTTACTGGAAAGACCCGCCAGGTTTCAACGTGATCTGCCTGCATGGTAAAAATTGTATTGGGGAAGAGCTGATAGGAAATAGCCGTGTGCTTGACGAAATCCCACTCTGCTTCGGGCTTGTCCCTCAACGTTTCGATACTTTTACGCATCACCGCCATCCAGTGATTTAAACCGTGGCCCTCAAATAGACAGAGGTTGCCATAAAA
>QNFP01000474.1 GCA_003645535.1 Gammaproteobacteria bacterium
CATGGCCGATAATTCGTGAGCCAGATCCAGCGCTTTTTGCTGTAGAACATCGTTGGGCCACACCTCCTGTACCAGGCCGATTTCAAGTGCCCTGGGGCCGGAAATTTTCTTCGCCCGCAGAATGATGTCCAGAGCCTGGTCCCGCCCCACGCATCGTGTCAATCGAGCCGTGCCGCCCCAGGCCGGCACCGTACCTATGTCCAACTCAGGGAGGCCCATTTGCGTGTCCTGCTGTGCTGCGAGTCGAAAATGGCAGGCCAGGGGGAGCTCCAGTCCACCGCCCAGGCAATAGCCACATAGCACGGCGATGACGGGCTTGTGCATCTTCTCTATCATCGACAACACGCTCAGCCGCTGGTCCAGCAGGGCGTCAATGCCGCCTTTTTGCTCTATTCCGGTGCCGAGTTGCTTCAGGTTCATACCCACTGAGAAGTTTTCTTCGCCAGCACCTCGAATGATGATGGCGCGGACACTGCTGTCTGCCGCCAGCTCTGGCAGAAGTTGATTCAGTTCATCAATAAACTCCAGGGTCATTCTATTAATGGGGGCATCATTGTTGATAACGATGGCCACTGGCCCATCGCGTTCAAGGATAAGTGCTGTTTCGTTTGTGCTCATGTGTCTATCCAGTTTAAAAACCCCGACCGGGGCGGCATTTCAAATATAACCCATCTGGCTAGATGTATGTAACAGCCCTATACTGGGGCATTTACCAAGGTGCAACTATGGACACAGAAACTGAGCCCCCGAAATCGGTGGATCATGTTATCCCGTCACACCCCTTTGCCGAGCTGATTGGTTTGCGGATGGATGGCCATTTTGTCGATGCCAGTGATTGTTCCCTGGAGGTTCTGCCCCATTTGCTCAACCCCCATGGCGTGCTACACGGGGCTGTGCTTTACGCACTGGCAGACACCGGCATGGGTGGAGCGCTTATGCCCAACCTCGATAAAGGGCAGATTTGCGCCACCATAGAAATTAAATTCAATTACTATCAGGCGGTGCGCGGTGGTACGCTGCGTTGCCACACCACAATACTCAATCGCGGAAAGAGCGTGGCAAATATGGAGTCGCGGCTGTATGTAGAGGACAAACTTGTTGCCTCTGCCAATGGTACCTATGCCATTTTTACCCCGGGCGCGCGAAAGAGTTAGCGAATATTGTTAAGATCAGCATTCTGGATAATGTCAAACACTCATACAAATTGGGAATATAAAAATGCCACAACCAACCACCATCAATGACTGCATGCGCCGCAACCCTCTCACCATCCATTGCGATGACAATATTGTTCAGGCCATTGAAACCATATTTGAATACAAGCTGACTGGCCTTACTGTAACGGATGACAATGGTGTTGCTGTAGGGGTTCTATCGGAACTTGATTGCATGGACGCTGTACTCACCGCCATATACAACGATGGGGACCCGGAGCATGCTTTTGTGAAGGACGCGATGACCACCGACCTGGTTACCTGTGCGCCCTCGGACAGCATCGTAGAGGTCGCGCAATCGATGTTGAAAAGCCGGCAGCGCCGTCGCCCCGTACTTGAAAATGGTAAGCTGGTGGGACAGGTGAGCTCCAGTAATGTGCTGTGGGCGCTGATGGAACACTCCAGGCGCAAGATGTTTGATGCCGGGAAGTAGGGTATTCACAAGGGGTCAGACTCCTTGACTGCAATGAGCCTGACCCCTTGATCATTTTCACCTTTAATGGAACAAAGTTATGGGCAGAGCCTACCAGAACCGCAAAGAATCAATGGCCAAAACGTCCGATGCAAAAGCGCGGGTATACAGCAAGTATGCCCGGGAGATTTATGTCTCGGCCAAATCAGGCGGCCTGGATCCTGCGGGTAATCTCTCCTTACGCAGCATTATCGATAGGGCGAAAAAGGATCAGGTGCCCGCTCACGTTATAGAAAAAGCCATCGATAAGGCCAAGGGCGGGGGCGGGGAGGATTTCTCCGTGGCGCGCTATGAAGGTTTTGGCCCCGGTGGTTGTATGGTGATTGTCGATTGCCTCACAGACAACCCCAATCGCACCTTTGGCGATGTGCGGCAGTGTTTCACCAAATCAAAATGCAAAATAGGCACCCCCGGCAGTGTCAGCCATATGTTTGATCACAGCGCCATCCTGGTGTTTTCACATGATGAAGAAGATGCTGTACTGGAAGCGTTGATGGAGGCCGATATCGACGTCAGTGATATCGAGAGTGAGGGCGGCAAGGTGACGGTTTTTACACCGAACACCGAGTATTTCAAGGCCAAGCAGGCAATTAGTGACAGCTTTGGTGAGGTCGATTTTGATGTGGACGAAATTCAGTTCATCCCGCAATCGCCTGCTCCACTGGGTGAAGAGGAGCAGGTGGCGTTAGATAATTTTATTGATATGCTGGAATATTTAGAGGATGTTCAAAACGTCTATCACAACGTGGGCTGATGCAAACTACAGTTGTATAGAGGAAAGAACGTCATCGCCCCAGCCAATCAGCTTGTCATTTTGAAAGATAAGCGGCGTTGTTTCATCTTTGCGGGTTTCGCCGTCTGATTCTGTGTGGTGGGTTCTATAAAAAAGGACGCTATATTCCTCCCCCTCTTTGACGAACGCCTCGGAGAAGCTGGGTGTGCCAAGGCGCATTAAAGCATTGCTGCGCTCTGTGCCAATAGCCAACTCGCTGATTATCTTACGGTTTGCTTCCTGGGTGTCTTTCCAGTCTGTGTCGTCCCAACTATGTGAACCATTTATGCTGATACAGCCGACCAGGGCGGTAAGTAATAAAGCTGCGACAGTGAGTTTTAACAGGGTCTTCATTTTGGCATCCTTTTTGATGATTGGCAGCGATCATCGCTGATAAGTCAATATGGTGATA
>QNFP01000475.1 GCA_003645535.1 Gammaproteobacteria bacterium
ACAGTGCCTGAAACCGTGGCGCCGGGTTTCCAGGGGCCGGGGTTATCCACATTGATAATAATCTGGGCGGCTCTACTGCCAACCGTCACAGAGGGGCGCACATCATCAATAACCGATTGCACCGTCACATCCGGGGCCGAAGGACTGGTAAGGCTAACCGGTAAGCCACTGCGCAATTGGGGCAAAAGGGTCTCTGGAAAAGGAAGGCGCGCCCGCAGCCGTTGCTGGTTGGTTATGCGAACCAGCGGCGAGCCAACCGCCACATAATCTCCGGGCGACACGCGAATGTCGTCAACCCGGCCATCGACCGGGCTGGTAATATGTGCTTTTTTAATATTGCGCTGTGCTTGTTGCAAACGCACCTTCGACGAGGTGAGCTGTGCTTTCAGCGCTATCTCCTGGGCTTCGGCGTCGTCCAGTGTCGACTGATTGGTTAACTCCTTTTTAACCAGGGAGCGATAACGCGCTGTTTTCAAATGCTGTGCGTGCAGCAGGGCCTGCAGCCGCTCTATGTCGGCCATAGCCATTGCCTCGGCCAGGTAAAAATCCTCGGCGTTAATCTCTGCGAGCAACTGTCCTTGCTCAATGAGTTGGCCCACTTCGACAGCCACAACACCAAGCTGCCCCGCTACTTGCGCAGCGATCAGGGGTTCAACCCGGGCCTCCAACTGCCCAACCGATGACTCCCACACTTCAAGATTGCGGGATATGGCCCTGGTGGCTGTCACTGGTGTGTGCAGGCTGATTGCCTTTTGTACAGCGGATGGCGACTCATTACCCCAGGCAAGGGCTGTCATGAGCATAGACAGGGAGAGGAATAAACTGCTAATACGCGTATTGATATTGTTGCTCCATTTTTTCTATAGACAGTAAATAAAGGTTGCAAGCAGCTTATTCAGCTCTGCCCCTCAAACCCGTGAGCCAGCAATTCGAAAACGGCCTCACTGTACCGATCCGGAGCCCCGGCGAAATCAATGCCCGGCAGGTGCGCCATCAAATCTCGATTCTCAAAGAAGAAAACATTGGCGCCCACCATCAGGAATGCCAATAGTGAAGCGTCGATCGAGCTCTTGATAGCACCCTGGGCCTGCACGTCGCGCACCAGGTCAGTAATTTTTTCAAACGTCTCGGCAAAGACCTTTTCGGCCAACTCCTTGCCATTGCCCTCGGCCCCATCAAGCAATTCTCTTTGAATCAGGCGAGTGGCAAGCGGCTGCTGCAGCAAGACCTCCAAGTGACTGGATAAAAAGTGTCTCACACGGTCAGACGAATCATCGGATGACTCCACGGCATTGTCCTCAAGCACTCCCGCTGAAAGGCTGCAGGCCTTGTTCAACGCCGCGAGGTATAGGCCTTTTTTGGACTTAAAATGGTGAAAAATATTCGCCTTACTCACCCCGGCCTCGTTGGCTATTTCATTGATAGAAACGCCGTCATAGCCGCTACGGGCAAATAGCTGGCCTGCCACCTCAAGGATGTTTTGAGCTGCCCCGCTTCGATTTTCACCGCTGGTAAGCGGCGGGTTGATTTGAGCCATTGCCTCGATATCCTGGATAGTTATTGCAGACCATTACTGACCAACCGATTGGTCAGTAATGGTCGCTAGCTTATCAGAAGATACGACTCAAGAACACAGGCCAGTCTTTATCCCGGCTTACCATATAACCAGGGCTTCAGAATGCGCGTTACCCTGGGCATAACCACGTAGGTCATGAGCACTACCTGAAACAGCACGGTAACGCCAGTACGCGCAAGCAGTGGCCATTCACTCATAAAAGGGTAAAAGGTTACGTTCAGTAATAGCACCAGACACAACACAACAACGAACAACACCAGTGCCATCTTATGGGGAGAGGGCTGAGAGTCGGGAAGCTCTGGCAAACTGAACCAATATTCCATACCCATGCTTTTTTGCACCCTGTCTTCACCCTCTACCAGACCCTCCAGTGAGGCCAGCCAACTTTTACGCTCGGGAGATGCCTGCCACGCACAAAGGTGCTCGTAGCTGTCGAAACGAAAAATAGCCACATATTCACTAGAGCTTCCTGTGGGCCGCAATACATTCACACCCATATGCCCGGGATATTTTACCGCATCGGCGGTAATGCCTTTAAGCCACTCTTCATAGTCACGTTCACGGCCGGGGACAACCGTGCGGGCAATCGACATGGTGACGGGGCCGGCATCTTGCGAAAGTTCCATCGGGTTAAATAAAAGATGAAGGGTAGGACTCCCCCCAGCTTCTCCGTTGTTTTATACGATCAAACCACTGCAGTAGTGCTGGAAAGCGATCATCCACCCCGGCTCCGTATGCCTCGGCCACGCCAAAGCGGGCCGCAAGAGCACAATCTGCCGCAGAAAATTCTCCCCCGAAATAGGTCTGCCCTGTCAGACTCTGCTGCAGCCATTCGAGGCAGTTGCCCCAGGCCGCTTCGCTCTGACTGATAAGTTTCAGGTCCCACTCGGCTTTTTGCTTTGAGCGCCGCGCAAACACCAGCCCACGCAAAGCGGGCCCTACTATGCTGTCGGAGTACTGATGCAGCAACCTTACTTTCGCGCACGTCCCGGGGTCGTCCGGGAATAATGTGCTGCCCACGCTCAAAGTAGACAGATATTCCAGAATAACCCCCGACTCCCAGATAGCGAGCTCGCCATCCAGTAGTACCGGCACCGTCTTTTTGGGGCTGAGACGCAGCACTTCCGGGTGGGGCTCGCCAAGTTGCGAACTGTAGATTTCAGCACCGAGATTCAACTCAGCCAGGGCAATACGCACCTTCCAACAAAAGGGGCAGTCTGTGCGTTCATAAAGTTTCAATGACATGATGAGATACTCTGAATCAATCCATCAACAGGGCTTGCCACAAAAAAA
>QNFP01000476.1 GCA_003645535.1 Gammaproteobacteria bacterium
AAGCAGTATCGCTGGTATAACGATATCAATGAGCACGAGCCATTGCTGGGTGGCAATTAGGCCGAATGTGAACCAGAGGATCTGAGTGGTCTGTAATGCACTGAGCAAACTGAAAAAACGCCTTGGTCCCCTCAACAAGTTGGCAAAGATCGCCCACGAAACCACCAAAGCGATTCCGGGAACGAGTATCACGCTGAATTCGAAATATCCGGCTACCGCCCATCCAACGATAGCTCCTATGCCGCCTTCAATCACCTTTCGCCAAGTAGGTTTCAATTCCCACGATTGTCTGCTTTCTTCAGCAGCACTTAGTCCCTTCACGCAATCTCCAATTCTTGCCACTCGCACGCCTGCCTAACTTCAGACATCCTGATCTCGACTGGGATTTGAGAATGTGTCGAATGTCACGGAAGTTATTGTAAAGAAGGATTTTGTTTGATTTTTGCCTAATGAGCCTTGTCGGATGGGCATGGGAAACTCAAAATGGCACCTTCCACCACGGATTTTGTCGGAAATTCGGAAGGAGGAAGGTACCGTGCCACAAGGATGGCTCCCCTTAATACCAAACGGTTCGACCCCAGTCAACAATGTTTTGAGTGTCGAAAAGACAGGAACTCGATGGACCTACTTCTTTGGTTTGCATCCTGTTTTCTTTCACGAGGAAAAAGACCGCCGGTCGTTTTCGATGTTTACGGCGCAGTTAGTTTGCCAGGGGGTATGCAAACAAGTGGAGATCATGCGCGCCTTCGGAGTTTCGAAGAGCAGCGTCGGGCGAGCGGTGGAGAAGTATAGGAAAGGAGGGGCGAAGGCCTTTTTTCGAAATCGAAAAGGGCATAACGGTTCGGTGCTGACAGATCAAGTCAAAGCAGATGCGCAGGAGATGCTGAATCTCGGTATGGGTAAGCATGAAGTGGCCGAGAAGCTTGGAATAAAATACGACACTTTGCGCAAGGCCGTGAGTGACGGGCGGCTGTCTGAGCCATCAAGCGGGAAGACAAACACGACGTCAAGAACTGAACGTATCAATGAAGACGCAAAGGCCCAAATGGGGACCGCGTGTACGAGACCGAATGAGCGAGTAGCGGCGGCGTTGGGTCTTTTGGACGAAGGAGCACCGACGAGTTTCGAGTCGTGCAATGACGTCTCGTTCGGCGGCGTGGTATGCGCACTTCCAGCATTGATTGCCGCCGGGCTTCTGAGTCATATTGACGAGTGTTTCAAGAAGTTCAAGGGCTATTACAGCAATATTCATGTGCTCGTTCTTGTCGCCTACATGGCCCTTTGCCGCATCGAGACCGTTGATCAATTGCAGCAGTATTCCCCTGGAGAATTTGGGAAGCTCGTGGGGCTGGATCGTATTCCCGAAGTTCGTTGTTTGAGGAATAAATTGGCCGAACTCAGCAAAGACGATGCACCGGAAAAATGGGCCGGTCTCCTCAGTAGCGACTGGATGGAACAAGCGCCAGAGTTGGCCGGAGCGCTTTACGTGGACGGCCATGTACGCGTATATCACGGGAAATTGACGAAACTACCGAAGCGATTCGTTTCCCGTGAGAGATTGTGTTTACGAGGTACCACAGACTATTGGGTCAACGACGCGCTGGGCCAGCCCTACTTTGTCGTCGATCGACCGGTTGACAAAGGGATGCTTGAAGCTCTCCGAACCGACATTATTCCCAGACTTCTCAAGGATGTTCCCGGCCAACCGTCAAAGGAGGAACTGGAAGAAGATCCTACTCGATATCGATTCGTGGTGATCTTTGATCGCGAAGGATACTCGCCAGTGTTCTTCAAAGAAATGTGGGACAAACATCGCATTGCCTGCATCACCTATCACAAATATCCCGGCGATTCTTGGCCTACGGAATGGTTCGTTGAAAAAGAAGTCGAAATGCCAGCCGGTGAAAAGCTCACCATGAAATTGGCCGAGATGGGTTCTTGGATCGGTGGCAAGAGAAGCGGAATTTGGGTTCGTGAGACCCGCAAACTGTGTAAAAATGATCACCAAACCAGCCTCGTCAGCACCGCAAAAAGCGCCATCTCGGCACAAGATGCCGCTTTGATTTTCAGCAGATGGTCGCAGGAAAACTTTTTCGGCTACATGATGAAACACTTTGCAATAGATCTACTTAGCGAGTATGGAACCGAAGACTTTCCCGAGAATTTAATCGTCATCAACCCCGCATGGCGAAGGTTGGACAGAGCCCGTAGATCTCTCAATTCAAAACTCACTCGCCGGAGGGCCAAATACGCTGGGCTCGACCTTCATCCTGAAATGGATGATGAAAAAATGACCGAATGGAAACTCCAAAAAGCTGAACTTGTGGAAGACATCACCCATATCGAGCACGATCTCGCTGAACTCAAGATACAGCTATCTGAAACTCCGCATTACACCGAATGGAAAGATATGGAATCCGATGAAAAATTCAAGCGCCTTCGGTCTGGTAAAAAACGCCTGGTCGATACGATCAAAATGATCGCGTATAGAGCCGAAACCGCCATGGTCAACATCATCCGCGAAAAACTCGCCAAAAAGGATGAAGCGCGTTCTTTGATTCGTAGCCTTTTCAAATCAGATGCTGACATTCTTCCGAACATCGAGGAGGGTGTTATCACCATCCGGGTTCACAATATGGCCAATCCAAGATTCGATCGCGCCATCGAACACCTCTTGCAGAATCTTAACGACGCAGAATTCAACTATCCAGGTTCTACACTACGATTGCGCTACCGTATGGCATCCCCTCGACCATCAAATCAAAATCCAGAAAAAGGGGTCACCTAATCTTCCCAGAGATCAGGATGTCTGAATTTGGTGTGCCCATGAGTGAACCCTCGGCGGTGAGATCCGAGGTGTCGAGA
>QNFP01000477.1 GCA_003645535.1 Gammaproteobacteria bacterium
GATTGTCAGAGCCATCCCGGCTCATCGCTGCCACTATTCTGATTCGATTCAGGTAAATCAGTGGAACTGTTTGCCTTTTGATCAGTCTCTTTATTACGCTTTATAAAACTAAACATTGTATTTATGTAACTAAGTTACCAACTAACGGATTATAAAATGAAAATATATTTTCTAAGATGTTAATATTATCCTAAATTTTACGCCAGAAACCTATAAAAATATCAGGAATAGGAAAAGAAGATCTCTATGATGGGAATTACAGCAAAGAATATTGTTTCTAGACGGGTGCTGCAGACCCTTTTTGGTACTGCATTAGCAAGCAGTTTATTGATGGCGGCAGGAACTCATCGGGTTATGGCAAGCCCGGTTGAAGAGTCCATTTATGAAAAAATGCTCGACAATGGCCTGAAAGTGATTGTTAAACTCGATCACCGCGCTCCGGTTGTGATTTCACAGGTCTGGTATAAAGTTGGCTCAAGCTATGAGAGTGGTGGTACAACGGGCGTCTCACACGTACTGGAACATATGATGTTTAAGGGTACCAAACAGTTTCCTACCGGTGAATTCAGTAAAATTGTCGCCCGAAATGGCGGTGAAGATAATGCCTTTACCTCAAAAGATTATACCGCTTACTATCAAAAGCTGGAAAAAAGCCGTCTCAAGGTGAGTTTTGAGCTGGAAGCTGACCGTATGAGAGGCCTGCTCTTGACCGAAAAGGAATTTGACAAAGAAATTATGGTGGTCATGGAAGAACGTCGCATGCGTACCGATGATAAACCTCAATCTCTGACCTATGAACAGTTTCATGCGACGGCCTATGACAATAGCGGTTATCACAATCCGACCATTGGCTGGATGGATGATTTAAAAAACATGGATGTAGATGATCTGAAAGTCTGGTATGAACGCTACTACGCACCGAATAATGCCACTGTGGTTGTGGTCGGTGATGTCGAACCCCAAGCCGTTTTTAAACTGGCCGAGCAATACTTCGGCAAGCTGAAACCGTTCAAGGTTGCCAAAGCCAAGCCGCGTGTTGAGCGTGAACAAAAAGGTACTAAACGGATTAAAATGGAACTGGAGGCCAAGCTGCCTTATTTTATAATGGGTTATAAAGTACCGGTAATTAATACTGCAGAAGAACAGTGGGAACCCTATGCCCTGGACGTATTAGCCGGCATACTGGATGGCGGTGAGAGTGCCCGGTTAAGCAAAAACCTGATTCGGGGCAGCAAAGTGGCTACTTCGGCAGGCGCCGGTTATTCTCTGGATTCCAGAATGCAGACCTTGTTTTTGTTAGACGGCATTCCGGCCAAAGGCATGACAATGGCTCAGCTGGAACAGGCATTGATGGATGAGCTGGAAGATATAAAAAACAACCCAATCACGGATGCAGAGCTGCAGCGGGTCAAGGCTCAGGTCATTTCATCTGCGGTTTATGAACAGGACTCTATGTTCTATCAGGGGATGAAAATAGGCATTGCCGAAACCGTTGGCATCGGCTGGAAAGAAGAAAAAAAATACGTTGAAAGAATACAGGCTGTGACGGCGGAACAGATACAACAGGTTGCCAGGAAATACTTTATTCCAGCCACTTTAACGGTGGCTGCTTTAAAGCCCGTCCAGAAGCAGGCGGATCAGGAACAGGCAGCTTCACTGGGACAGGTAAATTAATATGACGGACGATTCTAACAAAGCAAACAAATTACTGATCATTGCGGCAACTCTGACGGCTCCTATTATCGCGCTGACGGCTCCTCTTATCGGGCTGACGGCTCCTATTATCATGCTGACGGCTCCTATTATCGGGCTGACGGCTCCGACAGTGAGTGCCGCTGAGCCTGTGCAAATAACAGAACCGGTGGCTCAGGAGCGGGTAAAAGTCGGTAACATAACTCAATGGTACACAAAAAATGGCATGGAGGTCCTTTTTCAGCAGGCAGACAGCCTGCCTATGATTGATTTCAGACTGATTTTTGATGCCGGCGCGGCCAGAGACGGCAACTTCAAATCTGCTGATGGCACTGTGCTGGCGGGTTTAGCCAAGCTGACCAATGGCCTGATATTTGAAGGCACCAGCGATTTGAGCGCCAACCAGATTGCTGAGCAATTTGCCAGTCTGGGTATTGATTACGGCAATGGCAGCTATCGGGACATGGCCATTGTTAATATTCGTACCCTCAGTTATGAACCGCAGCGAGAAGGTGCTTTAAACCTGTTAAGCAAAATTTTGTCGACCGCCAGCTTCCCGCAGGAAGCGCTGCAGCGGGAAAGTGCAAGAATGCTGGTGTCATTAGATTATGAGGATCAGACGCCGTCTAAAAAAGCCTCACGCCTGTTTTATGAATCTCTGTATGCCGGACATCCGTATGGCACACCGCCGGGCGGGAACCGGGAAAGTCTGAAGCTTATACAGCAAAAAGATCTTCTGGCTTACTACCGGCAATATTATGTGGCCAAAAATGTGGTTCTGGCCATAGTCGGTGACCTGAATGAAGCGCAGGCTCACGAATATGCAGAAAAAATTTCCAGTGCTCTGCCTGCGGGTGAAAAAGCAGCCAACCTGCCTTCAGCCAGCCAAAATCAGCAGGCAATTGTGGTTCGGGAACAACATCCATCAACGCAGACGACGGTTCTTATCGGACAGCCTCTTTTAAAGCGCGGCGATAAGGATTTTTATGCCTTATATGTGGGTAATCACATACTGGGCGGCAGTGGTTTCAGTGCTCGTCTGATGAAAGAGGTTCGGGTTAAGAGAGGGCTGACCTACAGCATTGGCAGTTATATAGTGCCCATGCATGCACAGGGGCCTTACCAGTTCAGTTTCACCACCAAAAAAAGTTCCACTGAAGAGGC
>QNFP01000478.1 GCA_003645535.1 Gammaproteobacteria bacterium
AAGCCAACACCGTGGACGGGATCCTGGCGAACCTGGGCAAGACCACCGATGACGTGACGGGCGAAGTCCTCGCCCCCGGAACCGTGGTCGGTGCTGACGGGGCCACGTTCTGGGTGGACGGTGGCCCGAATGTCCCTCTCGCGCCCGGTGCAACCGTCCCCGGCACCACCATCGGCCCGATCCCGGGCATCCTGGCGAACCTCGGGAAGACCGTGGACAACGCCACGGGCTTGGTCGTACCTGTCGGGGATCCCGTGGGGACGCTCGGCGGGACGCAGCACGGGCACGGGGCGTCGGGGGAGGCCACGACTACGGATGTGGACCCCGGCGAGGATGCAGAACCGTCTGAGCTCGACCGCCTCGGGGCGAACAAGATCAACGCCGAGGGGGTGTCTGCGGGCGCTGCCCCCGTCCCCCTGAACGACCTCCCGGCGCCCGATCCCACGCAGCACTCGGGGTACTCGGCCAAGATCCTGAACGGCCCCGTCCCAGCGAAGCGCGTCAGCGTACAGGCGGACGGCGGGACCGTGCGCGTGACGCCCCTGGGCGAGCCCGACGCCCTCGAGGTGGGCGGGTTCGGCGGCGCCACGCTTGGCAAGTGCGGCACCACCATGGGCGCAGCGTCCCACCTGGGAGGCGACGGCACCCCAGAGGACGCAGGCCAGGCCGACATGATCGCCCCGGGCGGGGCCATCGGTCCGGGCCGGGCTCATTACTACCCGCCCACGCAGGCCACGGGCCAGGCTGACTACGCAGTCCTACCTGTCGGCGGCGAGGCTCCGTCAAGTACGACGGACATGTACTTCTCCAGCATGGAGATGATGGGCCTCTCGCCCTCCGACCTCGGTGACCCCGGAGGAGTTGTGTTCGATGGGTAGCTACAGGCTGGAGGTGGCAACGAAGAAGTGGCGCGAGGTCGAGGCTGCCGTAGGCGGCGCTGGTACTGGCGTGAACGGAGGCGATTACGACTGGATAACGCCCGCCGTCTACCGTGAGGACTTCCTCGTAGCCGATCACCTCATCGTCAAGGATGACGTGGCTGGGCTGCCTGCTGGTGCCCTCACACAGGGCCCGTATGGCGGGGTGTTGGTGGTCGGGGGGCAGGCAGATCCAGGCGACCAGCCCGCAGAGGTCAATGGCAGCCTGCTGGCTCTCTCTGGCGGCTCCATCTACTTCGTGCGGGACAGCGAACTGGGCGGCCTCAACCCCAATGCCGAGTACACGCTGAAGGTAGGGGACCTAGTGACGATGCCAGACGGGCGCGTTGGGCGTCCGCTGCTTGTAGCCAGCGAGATAATCCCCGAGTTCGAGGACGAGAACACCGACCCCACCGACTACCTGCTGACGCTGGTGCCGCAGGAGATCGTGGCCGTTACGCTGGTCAACACCTACGGGCCCACAGCCTCGATCCACTATCAAGTCCAACTGTCCAACACGGGCAACCAGTCCACCGATATCACGATAGAGATCCTCCTGAACGCCGGCATCATCGCATCCCAGACATATCCGGTGGCGTCATCTGCCCCGTTGCAGAGCGGGTCTTTCCCGTCGCCTGCCGCGCTGGTGGCGACTGACATCCTCTCCATCGAGGCATACGCCAGCGATGTATCCGGCAACCGGCTGCCTGAAATCCTGGGCTCCGCGAACCCGTCTGTTATTGGCGTGACTCAAGGCAGCCTAGCCAGGGAGGCATCGGTGGCATCGGCAGCCACCGGGGCACGGTACATGCGCTCGCCTGACGGGACCTATTGGAAGGTGGAGATCAACGACCTGGGCAACATCACAACGACAGACCTGGGAGCACATCCGTAATGGCCGACTTCACACACCCGCACGTCCCCGGCGACTTCCCCGCCATGCTCATCGGCCGCGAGGGTTTCAAGATCGTCGTCAACCCGACCGAGGATGGCTTCCGGTTCGTGTCCTCTGGCGGCGATCCGCTCGCCAGTACCAGCGTGGCGGTCAACGAGCCGGCCCCGCCCAATGACAAGATCGCAGCCACGCCTGGCGCGGACATCGTCGGCGCTGCCTGGGTCGTCGCTGGCCTGGACGCGGGCAAGACCTACGCCCTGCTGGTCAGCCACGTCCTGGGGTGCGAGTCAGACCACCCCCTCACCGAGAGCGTTGACCAGTGGGTCGAGGTCGATGGCGACCCGATGGACACCGAGGCCCGCACGCACATGGTCATCAGCGCGAACAAGCAGGGCTCCGACACCGCGGGCCTGTCCTCTACCAACTTCACCGGGAAGACCGGATTCACCCTGCAACTACGGGTTGCCGTGGTCGGAGGCGTGGCGGCTGACGTCATCATCCACCAGGGCGCATTAACAGCATGGCTGTGGGAAGTGTGAAGAGGCGGTTAACATCTCTTATGCTTCTATCTCTCATGCTTGGGGGGTGCCGGGCAGTAGAACAAGGAAGAATCAGGATGGGCCTGTACCTTGATCTGGCCCACAGAGAGTCGATTACCTACACTAGGAGTCCACGGAATGCGTCACCTACATCTATCGCTCGCCCTGCTGGCGTTCCTTCTGGTTGCCCCAGGATGCTCCACCCCGGGCCAGCCTTGCGCGATGCCGGGAGCGTCCGCTGAATCGGGCGGCGCCGCATCCTCAGCCCGTGGCGGGCAGGAAGCATCCAGCAAGCCAGAGACGGGCCGGGTCTACGGTGCGCCGAACCCCACGTCTGTCTACGCCAAGGCCAACGCGGAAGTCCACAGCGACTACGCGACCCAGAGCCGTCAGGCAGGGGCAATCGCCAACCCAAAACAGTGGACGGGCGGTACGAGTTCGTCCGCCACCGTGCAGTCCTCACCTCCCTGTGTTCTCGCAGCGTCCAAGCAACTAGAACTCTTG
>QNFP01000479.1 GCA_003645535.1 Gammaproteobacteria bacterium
AGTATTTCAGTACCGCCTACAGAGAGTGAGAAGGTACGTCAGATAGTTGCGCTTAAGGAGGCTATCATGCTTGCTAAGCAGGAGATGATGGAGGGAAAGGGCGGTATAACAACAGATGAGATGCAGATATATCAGATGAAGCTTTCACTAATGAGATTACAGGGGCTAGATAACCCTGATAAATACCTGATAGACCCTAGTAGTCAGCAAGCACAACAAGCTATGCAGAATATGCAGATGAATCAACAGCAGATGCAGCAGCAGCAGATGCAGCAGGAAGAGGCTAGATTCCAGCAGACCCTAGACGTACAGCGTAGCGAGATACAGCGTAATGCTATCGGTGATGAGAAAGATAGAGAATTCCAGTACACCGAGCTTGAGACTAAGACAGCTATGGACAAGTATGAAGCTGATCTGAAGGCTGAGGTAGATGAGGCTAAGATTATAGGTGATGCAACGACTAAGCTAGAGATAGCAAGTATTAAGCCAGAGGTGGTAAATGAAAACAGTTGATGACATGGTGACAACGGTGCTTAAAAATGCACTTGAGGACACTAAGAAGGGGTTATATAAAGACTTCTGTAATGCTACGGATGCACGTAAGCAGGAAGAGTCCAGGCTAATGTCGAATATTCTTGGTAAGTTGACATTTAACATTAATAAGCATATAAAGAAAGGTAACTAATATGTCTGAGAAGCCAGTTAGTACAAGCACAGCACTCCACGATATGTTAGTGGATGCTTATTCGGATGAGAGTCCACAAGCAAGTCCTGAAAAGGATGACGCAGTTCCACCACTAGATGAGAATCTAGAATCAACGGATGAGAATCCTCAAGTTGAAGACCCTGTTGAAGAACAGGTTGCAGATAAGATTTACTTAAACGATTTCGCTACTGATACAGAAACCGAGGTCGCTGATGTATATCAACTATCTGTGCCACTAAACGATGATCTAGGTGATGAGTCTATATCGGAGTTAAAAGATTTCAGAATAGAAAACGCTGATATCGTGGCTAGGCAACAAGAAATAAAAGACAAAGAGAGTGATTTAGCAGAGCGTGAAGACCAGTTGCGTGATGTGCCGAGGATTAGTAATGAGCTTATGCAGGCGAGAGCCAAAGTTATGAGTATTCAAGATCAATATAACGGCACTAACTGGGATCAGTTAAGAGTTAATGACAAGCAAGAATGGTCTGTCAGGCAGCAAGAGTTTAATAATGCGTTTCAACAAGCGAAGGCAGAAGAAGCCAGAGCGACTGAGACGGTAGACGCTCAAAGTCAACAGGCTAGACAATTTGCTCAAGATAGACTCTTTGAGGCAATGCCAGAGTTGAAGGATGACTCAGTAAGACAGGAAGTAGGGTTAAGAGTAAGTAAGTTTGCTAGTCGGTATGGATTTAGCCAGACAGATGTAGCGAACATCGACAACCCTAACTTAATGCGTTTATTGATTGATGTTTCTAAGCTGGATGTGGCTAAAGAGCAGGCTAAGCAGAAGATGAAGGATAGAACTCCTAAATCTGTTAAACCTAGCAAGAAGCCAATGCCTACTACTCGCAAAGCATCTCTCGACAAACTAAAGCAACGCGCAATGTCAGGCGGTAAGAAAGAGAAGTCTGACTTTATTAAAGCGATGCTAACTTAATAAACTTGAGGATTTAAAAATGAGTGCAGACAATTTAGACGGCTATGACCTGAAAACGGCATTAGTCGATGGTTTAATACATGAGGACGTGATGAATACCATCATTGACCTTACACAAGATATTCCTACACCGCTGACTGATATGATTGGTAGTGGTACACATGGGAATGAATATACATCATGGGTAGAAGATGCTCTTGCAGCACCTAACCCATTAAATGCAGCGATTGATGGTTCAGTCTCTACAGATAATAACGCAGCTAATGGTACGCGACAGGGGAATCATTCACAGATTTCAACTAAGCGTATCGCGGTATCTACACGTGCAAATGAGTCTAATACTATTGGATATGCTGAAGAAGTAACCAACCAGGTATCAAGACGCTCGCAAGAGATTAAGCGTGATACTGAAGCTGCTATGTTGGCTAATAATGCCTCTGTAGCGGGTACTGACGCTGTTGCGGGTGTTTCAGGTTCGTTACAGTCATGGCTAGAGTCTAACTCTAACTATGCTAGTGACGGTACGGCTGGTGCATTTGATATTGGTGCTACTGGTACTACTGTTACAACGGCTGCTGTTAATGGTACACCAGAGGCTTTAACTGAGACTAAGATACGTGATGTAGCTCAGTCGGTATATGAGAATGGTGGTGATCCCACTACTCTTATGATGGTTCCTACTGTTTGTCGTAAGCTTTCAGAGTACATGTTCACATCTAGTGCGCGTATTGCTACTTTGACCAGTGAGACAACACAGTCAGAGACTGCTGCTACGGCTAAAGGCTCTGTGAATGTAATGGTGACTGACTTTAATGTTATTTTAACGTTTGTTGGTAATCGCCTACAGCCTAACTATGATTGGGCTACTACAGACGCTAACAGTGCAGCATTCCTGATTGACCCATCTAAACTTGAACTGTCTTACCTTAATGGCTTTAGAGCTGAGAAAGAGGGCAAGAAAGGTCTAAGTGAAGAATGGCTAATCAATGGTGACTGGACGCTCAAGGTGTTGAATGAGCGAGCGCATGGTGTGGTAGGTAGCATCAGCAATGCAGCAACAGTAACTCTATAGAGGACAGGGGGCGAAAGCCCCCTTTTTACTTATGCAGCAAGAACACAGCAAGGTAGAAGAACAAGCATTAGAAAGGTTAAAGGTAATGCAGCGTCGAGATTATAAGGCGATGGACTACAGAATGAACCTGG
>QNFP01000480.1 GCA_003645535.1 Gammaproteobacteria bacterium
AAGGCCACGGAAGACGGAGTGGGTAGCCGCCGGCATACGCTCTGTTATGCTTGGCGCACCCGCCACCAGGGAAAGGCCCTTGACTGGTTTAAGGAGCAGCTGTGTGGGGATGATTCCGGATTCGACTGGTTCGGGTAATGGGTGTTGCGTGTTGCGTGTTGCGTGGTATATCTTGTTGACTGTATGTTCTTGGGCAAAAAACTAATATTGGCTAATGCGTAGCCCTCTGTTTATGATGGGGCGCTGTTTTCCCGAGACTTACCTAATGAATTATCGCACCAGGCAATTCTGGCTTGGAGCCCTTGAGACATTGCCACTGATTCTAGCTGCTTTTCCATTTGGTATTGTGTTCGGCGCATTGGCTAACAGTAATGGACTGACTTTTGCCATAACCGCTGGCATGTCCTCCATGGTTTTCGCGGGCGCATCCCAGTTTATCGCCATCACCCTGCTGGCAAATGGAACCGCACTGCCGGTTATTGTGCTCACGGTGTTCATCATAAACCTTCGCCAGATGCTGTACTCGGCCAACCTAATGCACCATGTTGCGCACTGGCCCCGGTTCGTCAGAGCTGTGCTGGCCTTTTGGTTAACGGATGAGACCTTCGCCACAGTATCAGACAGGATCAATCGACACCCGGAGGAGCCCGGGCTGCGATGGTTTTATCTCGGTTCAGCCCTTTTCATGTACAGCTTCTGGCTGTTTTCGACTATCCTTGGCTACACCCTCGGAAGCCAGATTCCCGGCTTATCGGACTGGGGGCTGGACGTCGCCATGATCGTGGCTCTTGTGGGCATTGTTACACCTGCCCTGAAACTTCGGGCGGATTGGGCTTGTGCAGCCGTTGCTTTCATCTCATCACTGTTGACGTTCGATTGGCCCCAGCAGAGCGGACTCTTGTTCTCATCTATTCTTGCGATTTGTGTCGGGATGCTACTTAGCCGGAGTGGAAAAACTAATGAATGAGTGGTTGCTGATTTTTTTTATGGCCGCCGTGACCTACCTGCCTCGCTACCTACCCTTTGCTTTGGCGGGAAAGATACGGCTTCCGCAGACACTGGAGCGCGCTCTCGATTACGTACCTATTGCCGTGTTAACTGCGATCATCGCGCAGGCTTCGATGATCAGGCAGGGTGAGTTGGATTTCAGCCTGACTAACTATCATGCATTGGCCGCGCTCGCAGCTTTTTTGGTTGCGATAATTTGGCGAAATTTGTTGCTCACTATTGTAGTTGGCCTTGTTTGTTTTACCGCTTTACGCCTACTCGTGTAGGCTCCCCTGAGGCCTTGATGGAAAGTGTGCGAGAGCACCGCAATGTCTGGGGCCACGCCTGGCTGGACCATATTCTGCTGGGCTTTGCGACACGATAGGCGTTCATCCCAGGGCACTGGATTGTGCAGATCTATGAGGTCACATCACTTTTGCTGTAAACTACAGCATTTAATTTTCTGAGTCCCCTGTTTATGGATATTGCTGAAGCATCAGCTCGCGACTTGTCTGTCGAAATTCCTGTCGATTCAACTAAAACCCCACAATGGTTTGAGCAAGCGCTCACCGCGCCGCGCCAAGAGGGCTGGGTGGATTCAGCTGCTTGCCCGATACATTACTTTAGCTGGGGGAAACCTTCCAACCCGGGCGTTTTGCTCCTGCACGGCTTTCTCGCTCATGCGCGATGTTTCGCATTTATCGCGCCACTTCTAGCCAAAGATCATTACGTAGTGGCTTATGACTTTTCCGGCATGGGAGATTCGGGCGTGCGGGAGGAATACCCTGATGAGGTTCGCCTGCAAGAGCTGATAGATGTTGCCCGGGAAACCGGGTTATTTGATAATGGCCGTAAACCGACCATCATTGCTCATTCGTATGGTGGCACTGTCGGGTTGACCGCAATGGAGCAGTGTCACGAACAATTCTCCGGTCTGGTTATCTGCGATTTAATGACCCTGCGCCCGGAGCGACTCAAAGCGCACGCGGAGCTGAGCGGACCGCCAGGATCTCAAGACCCAAAGCGACCAAACAGGGTTTACCCTGACTATGAAACAGCAAAGGGTCGCTACGTGTTGTCGCCACCCCAAAAAGTAAACGAAGCGTATTTGTATGACTACATGGCCTACCATTCCCTGAAGGAAGTGGAGGGTGGCTGGACCTGGAAGTTTCACCCCAGTGTATTTGGGAGCGGTACAGATATGCATGAGCAGCTATTGGCACAGGGCAAGCGGATCGCCAATGCCCCTGGCTCTATAGTGATTGTTTATGGGGAGCAGAGCGAATTGTTCGATGCCGATTCTGCCGACTATGTCCGTGAGTGTGGCGGTGGGCATATACCGATAATCGGAATTCCCGACGCCAGGCATCATCTGATGCTTGACCAGCCTGTTGCTTTTGCGAGCGTGCTTAAGGCTATTTTGGTAATGCGAAGTTAGCGCCTTAGAGATTTGCCCGATGATGGTCTCAAAGCATCAATTTGGTTGGTGGAATACCTGGGGCAGCTGATACCAGGCGGTCTGTTTGAAGGAAATAAATGAATACTGAATTCGTGTTTTTATGGTTGGCTACTTTATTGCCAATAGTGATAAGCCCGGGCCCTGCAAATATTTTATATGCTGCATCCGGCAGTTCTTTCGGCGTCAAGGGCACTGTCCCCTTTTGGCTGGCAACCAATATTACCAGTGTTTTTCAAACATTGGCTGTCGGCTTTGGCCTTAACTTTCTAATTTCGACTTACCCCCAAATAGCTGACATGATGAAGTATATGGGGATTATCTTTCTTTTATACCTCGCTTTTAAATTTTTCAAAATGTCGAACACATTAAAAGAAACCCTCGCACCACTTACCTTCAAAG
>QNFP01000481.1 GCA_003645535.1 Gammaproteobacteria bacterium
CAGGGCGATGTGGCCACCCGTCATATTGAAGTCGCCATCGCCATTAAGGCCCACAACAAAAGCATTCACTGTAATCTCTCCCGCCACCATGTCCATGGAGCCGATTGCACCCGCCGAGTAGCCAAGGGCAATATAGCTGTCCACCTCCAACGTGCCGCCATCCATGTTGATCGCCCCGGTCGATCCATTGCCGATCTCGCCGACGCGCAACCGGCTATTGACGGCATCGAGCTTAACATGCCCGTTGCCCGAAATGTTGAGCGTACCATCGCCGTCGTCGAGACCTACAGACAGATGTCCAGTCTCCAGGTAGCCGGCATCCGTCACATTAATGGTATTCATGCCGCCAGACTGACGACCCGCTCCAGTCCAACCCGCAACATTCACGGTGCCTGCGGATATGTTGAATTCACTAACGCCATGGCCATCCCCATCTCCCATAACAATGTTGCGGCTCATGATCATCGTTCCACCGGTCACATTGACGATCCCGGCTCCGCGCCGCCCTATGACCACGTCGCGACCTGCGATGGTGCCCCCGCTCAACTCGATCCGGGCCTTGGAACCTAGGTTTTCAGCCGCCCACAAAGCGACACTACCGGAGTTCAGAACCCCGCCGTTCTGCACGGTCAAAACCACCTCGTCCAAACTATTGCGACCGACATACACATTGGCATAGGCATCCGCCACGTTCATGTTGACCTGCGGATTATTATTGGTTGTGTCGATTATGGCATTATCACCTGCGCCGGGAACCGAGTTCCAGTTTCCGGAAGTGGTCCACAGATTGTCGGAACCGCCCCCTGTCCAGCTTCCGTCGGCCGCTGTTGCAGTTCCATTCAGCATCAACAGCAGACCCATGCAAAAAGCCAATATCCTTTCTGTTTTCGCCAAGGCCAATGATACAACTTTATTTCTCACCTATTTGCCCTCCCGCACATGCCATGCTACACAATCCAACAAGCGACAATGTAATCAGAATTCTTTTCATTTTTTTACCGCCTCATCCATTAACCTACGATGCTGAGCCAGCAAAGCTTCCGCCTCCGGATTTAGCGCGAGATTCGTAATATTCCATCCATCATTATCCGCATAGAGCTCTTCCGAGTTGTCGGCATAGCGGATATAGCGGTGGGTCTGAGTCTTGATTGCATGATTCCCCTTCAGGTACGTCATCAGCGCCGGATGCTCCCATTCCATGTCGGTGTTTTTCAGCAGCGGAACCAGACTTCGGCCATCCAGCGCGGAGGGAGATTCAATTCCGGCCAGCTCAGCCAGCGTTGGATAAATATCAAGCAGACTGACCGGACGGTCGCAACGTGATCCGGCCTTGGTAATGCCCGGCGCAACGATGATGAACGGCACATGGTTCGCTTTTTCCCAGAGCGTGTGTTTCACGCAGTGGGTTTTATCGCCTAGATGATAACCGTGATCCGCCCAGAGCACGATAATCGTATCATCGGCTCGTCCGGTCGCATCGAGCTGATCCAGCAAGCGGCCGACCATTTCATCCGCGTAGTCAGCCGATGCCTGATAGCTCTGAACCATTCTTTGCAGACTTCCCGGATCCGCCGCTTCCTTCGCACTCGAATACTCCCAAATAAAATGCTGTTGTTCCGTTATCAGCCTTAGGCCCGCAGCCGGAATGTCATCCAGATCATTCTCGGGCATCTCAGGCATCCGAAGCGTGTCAAGCGGGTAGCGCGCAAAAGAACCCGGTGGCGCCCAGAAGGGAAGGTGCGGACGGTAAATCCCCGCAGCCAGAAACAACGGCTTGTCCTTCGGATGCTCCACCATGATTTTATTTATGAACTCAACGGTGTACTCATCCGTCTGCTTGGCTACATCATGTACCCCCCAGTCAAAAGCAGCCCCCCCGAGCCGCCTGATATCACGATAGTTGGAATCCTTTTTGATCTGGCCCTTGGTGCCTTCTTTCTTCCACTGTTTTTCCATCTCCAGTTTTACTTCCGTATATCCGTTATGGTTTTTTGCGGGCCGATGAGCGTGGATTTTCAAATCAAAGAACTCGCCAAAAGACGGGTTGTCTTTACGATCCCTTCCTGTCTTGCCGTGATGAAAGATTTTACCACCACCGATGGCATCATACCCATTATCCCGGAAGCACTGCGGAAGCGTCACGACATCGGGCAAAAGGTCGGACCAGGATTCCCCATTGCTGTAAACTCCGCTGGTTTCCGGGCTCAATCCCGTCAGAATCGCGGTACGGGACGGATTGCAAATAGCCGTCGTACAATACGCCCGGGTAAAAAAGCAGCCGCGCCGCGCCAACCGTTCCAGATTCGGGGTTTGAATCGGATTGCTCTTATCGAACAACGTTGTCCAGTCATTCATATCATCAATTGCAATGAACAACACATTTGGTTTCCCGGCGGCCAAAACGGAAACCAGACAACCTAGAAGTATTCCGGCGATCACTGAGTTCGTGGTGAAATTCTTCTTCAATTTTCTCATACTCCTTACAAAAAACAACCCCACACAAAAGGGGGCGGTGTCTCATGCGCCGCCCCCTTCAACCGAGCCGATAAATCATAGTTCTTCTATGACCAAGCGAATAAACTGCTCGTCTTCGATCTCCGTGGAAATCCGGTTGGTTACGGCATCGAATTCGGAATCAATCGTACCTGTGCCCTCAATGGAATAGCCGCTATTGACCCATGGCGTGTATATGAGGTCGTCGGTGAGTTCGAGGTGGTAGGAGATGCCGCTATTGGCATCCGACCGTTTCGGGTAGACATATTCGAACCAATTGGCTCCACCGTCTTCCCGTGCTCCATACATTGGAACGATTCCAATATCGGAGGGATTGGTCGGGTCTCCA
>QNFP01000482.1 GCA_003645535.1 Gammaproteobacteria bacterium
TAGGCTGATGGAGAGAAGGGCCGAAGAAGAAAGGCTATATATTAAATATTACAGAGATATAGTAAATCCAATTGTCACGCAGAATTGGTGAGGAGTAATTGAATATGAGCAGACACAAGGCAATTAAAGACCCATATACCAGCCGCACCTACCAGCAAGAAGCTGTTGCGTTAGGGTTGGATTTTGCTCCAGAGATATACCCTTGCGCGAAGTGTCGCCATCCGGTGGCTAGGGGCTACTGTTGCCATACTTGTGGAACAGGCACACCGGAGACACTGGAGAAAGATGATGAGTGAGTATGCTATTTGTAGTGGGTGCTTTCAGCGTTTAGGGGCTGTTAAAGAGCTTGAGGCAGAGAACACTGCGCTTGTGGAAGCACTGGAAAAGCTGGCAAGGCTGGGCAACGGTGACCACTACGGGAATAGCGATGGTAACGTCATAGCACAGAAAGCCCTATTACAGAGTGAGGGGGAGATATGAGCTCTTATAGTCCTGAAGAAAAGAAAGCAATGTGGGAATCACAAGACCTCCCGACAATGAAGAAGCGCATCGCCGAGCTGGAGGCAACGGTTGTGCAAGCCTACGAGCTGGGCGTAGAGCATGGTGAGGAAGCAGAAACGCTAAGAAATATACCGTGCAACAATAATATACTATGTACCAACGAAGCGATACTAGCAGCACTGGAGAAAGCTGATGAGTGAGAAATTATACGGCCACTATGAAGGGCTTATGGATTATGACACATATCCAGATCACGTTATGGCAATGACGGCAGAGAGCCTGCATGGTAAGTCTGAAATAGCAGCAGAACTTGCATACCGTGACCAACTCATCACCGAACTTGAGTGCGAGGTATCAGCCCTGAAAGATGCAAAACAAGGAGCGTACAATAACCTGGTAGCAATAGTAAATGCAGGCTCAACAGTCCGTAGATTACTATTACAAGCAGAGCGGGTACTCCGTGAAACAGACAATTATGAGTTGTATGAGAAACGTGTAACCTTATTGGAGAAAGATAAATGACTGAAAAACTCTTTGGAATTGGGGCGATTATTTTAGCCGTGTTGTTTATGTTTATCGGTATACTAACTATATTTGGCTATGAACCTCCTGACAAGAGGTTAATTATAGATTGCGAAGCAGAACTGCCCCGTAACCAAAGCTGTGAATTAATTGCTATGCCTATAAAGGAGAAAAATGATGAGTGCAATCTTTGATGAATGGGAGGAGTTTTGTAGCAGAGGTAACGCCCTTACTTTCAAGTGTTTTGTTGAGAACAAAGTCACCGAGTTAGAGCAGAGGCTAGAAGAGTTGCAAGACTGTAGCCGATGCGACAGGCTGGAAGAAGAGGTTAAACAACTACACAAACTTTTAAAGAAAGCTAGTGGTCATATAAGGAGTTGGGATCCTGAACTTAAAATAGAAATACACAAAGTGCTGGAGTAATTGAATATGAGTAGAGACATTAAGTTCAAGGCATGGGATGCCGAGCGCGGAGAAATGTTTACCAGCTCAAAGTGGGTTGAATTTCTGGTGAACAAGGACGGTGCAATAAGGGCGCAAAACTATAACCGCAAAGGTAATGTTCAGCAGTTGCCTGTAATGCAATACACCGGACTCAAAGATAAGGATGGGATAGAAATCTATGAAGGAGATATTATCCAAACAAAAGCCGATGGTAAGGTAGCTATTGAGTGGTCTAAACGAGCAGCAAAGTTCGGTATTCATGTATTGCGTGATTACACATATAGCCGTGAGAAGAAACCAAAGTTAAGGGCTATACCTCACAGCTGTACTGTAATTGGTAATATTTATCAGAATCCAAAACTCTTAAAAGGTAAAAGGAATGTGGAAATGTAATTCGTGCAAAGAGCTGCATTATGATAGGCATAAGGAGTGTCCTTTAAAAGTCTTCACTATTCATGATGAGGGTTATAATGTAGATAGAAAAGTCTATGCTAATACACACGCGGAGGCTGCTGAGAAGTTTGCAAAAATAGATTTTGATGATGGGTATGAATACCCTGATGATGAAGACCTTACCCCTGTATTAGATAATATAGTTTGTGAGGTTAATGTCCTTGGTCCTGGTGAAGTCGGGGCTGGTATTCGATATGACGTTAGGCGTAAGGAAGTTATAACTATAAATTACACAGCTTCTACACCTAAAACAGATACATAAACTTTTGATGCAGGGTAACTCAGCTGGTAGAGACCTCTCGCTTACTCCGGACAGTATATATGCGACGGCATATATTAGTATAGTAGGCACACATGAGAGAAGTCGGTGGTTCGAATCCATCCCCTGCAACCATTTTAATAAGGAGATAATATGATTACTCATAAGCAAGCATTCTTTGGCGGTATCATTGTAGGCTTTGGTTTCTTTGCAATAGCTATGACACTGTCACATTCACCTATGATCTGTGGGTAATAAACAACTAACTAACCAAAAAGGAAAGAACTATGAAAATCACTAAAGCAGTAAAACTAGAAGGTAATCACACTGTATGGGCTTATGTCTATCGCAATGGCTCACAAATCAATTATAAATCATTCGATTTTATATTCACAGCGTGTATGCTACCTTGGAGAGAAGCTAAAGCAATGGAGGCTTCATACAGGAAGGCTAACGAATGGGCTGATAAGATTATGGCTGTTGAGCTTAATGCTGAACATGGGGAATTGAATGAAATTCAAAACGCAATTTGATTATAGATGGAATGAGCCTCTAGGCTTGCCTGAAGCCCCATATATGCATAGGTATATGCTAATGCTATTTGGATTTTCTATCAGACTTCATATATGGCATAGGTCTGATGATAAGCGTTATATGCATGA
>QNFP01000483.1 GCA_003645535.1 Gammaproteobacteria bacterium
ATCCAGCACCAGCGCCAGTTACAGAGCCATCTAAAGAAGCTGTATTCACTGAATAAGATGAAGTCGCATTACCAGTAATAGCTGCAGCAGAACCATTAGAAGCATCTGCAGCAGTATAAGCACTGTTATCACTATTATTTACAGTCGCATCACCACCACCATTTGCAGCGGCACTACCTTCAGAAGCTTCTGCATAGCTATTATCTATATTAGTTATGCTGTTATTACTGCTATCTACGATAGCATCACCACCGCCATTTGCAGATGCATTACCCATACCCATTGCTCTAGCAGAGCTATTATCACTACGGTCAGACATTGCAGTACTGTTATAGTTCGCTGCTGCATCAGTAGCTGAGGCATAGCTGTTATCGCTCAAATCATCATGGCTATCAACTGCACTGTTATCGCTGTTGTTGTCATTGCTATCATGAGTACTCTTGTCATTCAGAACGTCTGATACTGCCACATCTGTATTGCCTACATCTGAGTTGCTGTTATCATCGTTGCTGTCGTTGGTACTTTTATCGTTCAACACATCAGTTACAGCGACATCAGTATTACCTACATCAGCATTACTGTTGTCATCATTGCTATCAGTAGTACTTTTATCATTCGCAACATCTGAAACAGCGACATCGGTATTACCCACATCTGAACTGCTGTTATCATCATTGCTATCAGTAGTACTTTTATCATTCAGAATATCAGTTGCAGCAACATCAGTATTACCTACATCTGAACTGCTGTTATCATCATTGCTATCAGTCGTACTTTTATCATTCAAAATATCTGTTGCAGCAACATCGGTATTACCTACATCTGAACTGCTATTATCATCATTGCTGTCATTAGTACTTTTATCATTCGCAATATCTGTTGCAGCAACATCGGTATTACCAGCATCGGTAGTACTGTTATCATCATTGCTATCATTAGTACTTTTATCATTTAGAATATCTGTTGCAACAACATCAATATTACCGGCATCGGCAGTACTGTTATCATCATTGCTATCATTAGTACTTTTATCATTCAAAATATCTGTTGCGGCAACATCAATATTACCTGCATCGGCAGTGCTGTTGTCGTTAGTACTATCAGTTGCACTGCTATCATTATTTGAATTTACAGTATTATCTATATTGCCATTAGTGCTGTTATCGACAGACGATTGTGACTCATCATTTGCTGAACTAGATCCAACTCCGCTCGTATCTGCCGAAGTAGTCACTTCACCTTCCGCGTATACCGCTGAAGATAAACCTAAAGCAAGTGCGATACTTACTGCCATAATTGATTTATTGAATTTCATATTCCCATCTCCTCAAAGAGTAAGGCTTATAACAAAAGAAATAATTAAAATTTATCTGTTATATCCGGATAGCTACTAAGTTACTTTATTCATTTCTAATGAACGATGAGTGGCAAATACTTTAACCTTACCACTCACCGCCTCAAAGACCTCTGCAGTTAAAAACTGAGAGTGATAGCGATCTTATTGACCGACATTAACCGTTCCACTGATAGCAACACCTTGTTGTATCAAAGAAGAACCACCAAGGTTTTGTGCATTCTGGTTAATACCAGCAGCGCCATTAAATGAGTCAGTTACATTGTTATCTCCAGCCCAAGTTGGAGTGTGACCATGCATACCACCCATTCCCATCGCATACCCAGCAGCAGCACCAGTTACAGAACCTTCTAAAGAAGCTGTATTTACTGAATAAGATGAACTCGCATCACCTGTAATAGTAGCAGCAGAGCCATCAGAAGCAGATGAAGCGTTAGTAACACTATTATCACTATTATCGACGCTTGCATTGCCGCCGCCGTTTGCTGCCGCACTACGATCAGAAGCTGTTGCATAGCTATTGTCTATATCAGTTGTGCTGTTATCACTGCTATCTACGATCGCATCTCCGCCGCCATTAGCTGCTGCAGAACCATGACCCTTTGCACTCGCAGAGCTATTATCACTACGGTCTGACATTGCTGTACTGTAGTTGTTTGCTGCAGCATCAGCTGCTGATGCATAGCTGTTATCACTGTTATCATCATTGCTATCAACAGTGCTGTTATCACTGTTATCATCATTGCTATCATGAGTACTCTTGTTGTTCAGTACATCAGTTACAGCAACATCAGTATTAGCTACATCAGTATTACTGTTATTGTCATTGCTGTCGTTAGCACTTTTATTATTAGCAACATCAGTTACAGCAACATCAGTATTAGCTACATCGGTATTACTGTTGTTGTCATTGCTATCAGTAGCACTTTTATCATTAGCAACATCAGTTACAGCAACATCTGTATTATCTACATCCGTAGAGCTGTTATTGTCATTGCTATCAGTAGCACTTTTATCATTAGCAACATCAGTTACAGCAACATCAGTATTATCTACATCAGTATTACTGTTGTTGTCATTGCTGTCAGTAGCACTTTTATCATTAGCAACATCAGTTACAGCAACATCTGTATTATCTACATCCGTAGAGCTGTTATTGTCATTGCTGTCAGTAGCGCTTTTATCATTAGCAACATCAGTCACAGCAACATCTGTATTATCTACATCAGTAGAGCTGTTATTGTCATTGCTGTCGTTAGCACTTTTATCATTCAACACATCAGTCACAGCAACATCTGTATTATCTACATCCGTAGAGCTGTTATTGTCATTGCTGTCGTTAGCACTTTTATCATTAGCAACATCAGTTACAGCAACATCTGTATTATCTACATCAGTAGAGCTGTTATTGTCATTGCTGTCGTTAGCACTTTTATCATTAGCAACATCAGTTACAGCAACATCTGTATTATCTACATCAGTAGA
>QNFP01000484.1 GCA_003645535.1 Gammaproteobacteria bacterium
CCTGCAGCACGGTATTGCCACCATCGATTCATCAATCTCCGGCCTGGGTGGCTGCCCCTACGCGAAGGGCGCCTCTGGCAATGTCGCTACGGAAGATGTGGTCTATATGCTGAACGGCCTCGACATTGAAACAGGGCTCGATTTGGAAGCACTCATTTCAGCTGGAAATCGCATCTCGAAAACCCTGGGGCGAGAAAGTGGCTCAAGGGTGGCAAGGGCTCTCTCAGGGGAATAGAATCACCTCTTATGACTATATCCCGATTGCGTAATATCGCTGCCACGCTACTAACCGTGTCTGGCATCAGCCATATTGCAAGCCTATGGATTCGCGATATCGACCTCGCCGCGTTAGTTAATGCCTCATTCGGAGCCGTGTATCTCTTTATTGGTATAGGCCTGTACGGCCAATCGAGATTTGCACTGTTTACCGCTATTATTTTCCCGGGCATGGGTGCGGGCCTGGCATTAAAAACCTATGAACTCTCTTCATTCAGTACCCTGGGCATCAGCCAGTTGGGTGTGGGTTTTATTGTCATCGCAATCAGCATCGTGGTGCTATTTGCCGTGCGAAACAACCCCAGCATCTAGTCGGCTCAGCCGATGTGCTTGAGGCCGACACCCTCACCACAGTAGAATGAGCCATGCTTGACCCCCTGATAATTCTGGTAGCCCTGGCCTGTGGCATGGCCAGCCGCGCCGTCGGACTGCCCGCCCTGATTGGCTATCTGGCCGCCGGCTTTGTCCTCCATGGCATGGAGTTGCGGGGTGGTGAGGTGTTGGGCATTCTGTCAGAAATGGGTATTACCCTGCTGTTGTTTACCATCGGGTTGAAATTGCAGCCCAAAGAACTCCTGAAACCCCAGGTCTGGGGGACGACCATGGCGCATATGGCCGCCATGCAATTGCTGTTTATGGCAGTGCTATACCTGCTTAACCTGCTGGTGCCATCTCTTGGTTTGGACCTGACCGCCTCAGTAATAATTGCCTTTGCGCTGACCTTCTCCAGCACCGTTTTCGTTATCCAGATTATGCAGGAGAGAGGAGAAATGGCTTCCCGTCATGCCAACCTCGCCATTGGTATCCTGGTTGTGCAGGATCTGGTGGCGGTGTTGTTTCTGGCCTTCTCCACAGGAAAGGTACCCCACCCCACCGCCGTTTTCCTGCTCCTGCTTTGGCCAATGCGAGGCTTGATTTTGCGCCTGCTGGCTCGCAGTGGTCACGGGGAATTGTTCACCCTGTTCGGGCTGGCCCTGGCCCTGGTGGGCGCTGAAATGTTCGAGATAGTTGGCATGAAGGGTGACCTGGCCGCACTGATTCTCGGCGCCTTACTGGCGGGGCACCAGAAGGCGAAAGAGCTGTCGCGTAATCTGCTGCAATTTAAGGATTTGTTTCTGGTGGGCTTCTTTCTCACCATTGGGCTGGCGGGCTGGCCCTCGACAGAGATCATTCTCATTGCGATATTCCTGGGCACTCTGGCACTGGTCAAGCCGCTGGTTTATTTCCCACTACTGACAGCCCTGCACACCCCACCACGAACTGCGCTTTTGAGTTCGGCAGCTCTGACCAACTTCAGCGAATTTGGTTTGATTGTGGTTGCGGTTTCCGCCACTGCAGGCTGGATAGACCCCCAGTGGACTGGTGCGCTGTCGCTTGTCATTGCTGTCAGCTTTGTCATCTCATCGCCCCTGAACTCGGCGGCTCACAATATGTACCGCCGCTGGCACCATGGCTTGCGCCGCTTCGAAACCCAAAAGGTACAGGCACATCAACCCGATACCCGCGGTGCCAACGTCATTATTTTGGGCATGGGTATTATCGGCACTGGCGCATACGATGCCATGGCCGAACAACATGGCAAGTTCGTACTGGGCGTGGATGACAACGACCGCAAGCTGGAACAACACAGGCTGCAAAGGCGCAGAGTGGTTGCTGCTGACGCCAGTGACCCGGACTTCTGGCACCGGGTAAAGCTGTCTGACGTTGAACTGGTGATGCTGGCCCTGACCAATCACCAGGAAAATATGTTGGTGAGCAAACTGTTGGGAGAGCTGGGTTATAAGGGGCGTATTGCCGCTGTGGTCCGCTTTGCAGAGGAGGCAGAAGAGCTGGAGAAAAAAGGCATCTCAGCCTTTCACCTGTATGCCCAGGCCGGTGCAGGCTTTGCCTCCCACGCGGCTAAAAACCTGAACAAACCCTAGACCACGGAATTACATCATGGCCCTGAAACCCACCATCTACAAAGCCCAGGTCAATCTGGCCGACAGCGACCAGAATTGCTTTGAAGAGTTGTCGCTAACCATCGCTAAACACCCTTCAGAGACCATCGAGCGGATGACCGTACGCCTGTTGGCATTCTGCCTCAACCACGCCCGCGGGCTTGAATTTACCAGGGGTCTGTCCACAGCCGATGAACCGGATATATGGCAGCACGCCGACAACGGCGAGGTTGAACACTGGATAGAGCTGGGCCAACCGGAAGAACCCCGGCTGCGCAAAGCCTGTGGCAAGGCCAAAAAAGTGAGCGTGTATGCCTTCGGCCGAAGCGCCGATACCTGGTGGAAACTCAATGGCGATGCCATTGGCGCCCTGCCCCGCCTGCAGGTATGGAAATTTTCCTGGCCCGAGGTGGAGGCCGCATCGCAGTTGATGAACCGAACTATGAAGCTGGGGCTGAGTATTGTAGGCGGTACACTTTACCTGGATGATGGAAGCAACTCAGTCACGCTTGAGCCCGCCCTGCTGCGTGGCCCATAGAACTCGCAGCATTGCGCACCAGGGGTAAAACTGCCAGGTTTATTGCACCATAAACCGCCATTATTGCCAG
>QNFP01000485.1 GCA_003645535.1 Gammaproteobacteria bacterium
ATGAAGCCTTCACGATCAAAACACTGAAAGAGTACCGGATTGTCATGTCAGTAATAATCAAACACCATTCCGGTCGTGTTGTTGATGCTCCCGGTGACAATCTGCTGGCTGAATTTTCCAGTATCGTTCATGCTGTTCAATGTTCAGTGGACATCCAGAATGCACTGAAAAAAAGAAATGCAGACCTGCCTGTTGATAAACGGTTAGAGTTCCGTATTGGAATTAACATTGGTGATGTAGTACAGGATGGTGACAGTCTATATGGAGAAGGAGTCAATATTGCTGCTCGAATTGAGGGATTAGCTGATCCTGGCGGTGTGTGTATATCAAGGGGTACTTATGATCATATCCGGAACAAGCTGAATTTTGGATATGAGTATCTTGGTGAACATAGTGTAAAAAATATCAAACACCCGGTTCGAGTGTATAAAGTTTTGATGGAACCTGAAGATGCAGGAAAGCTGATTGGAAAAAAACCTCACCATTTTCAAAAAAGATGGCTGCGACTGGCCCTTGCTGCTGTTGCAATTCTTGCAGGCATTATTGTGTGGCAGTTTTACCATGAGAAATCTCCTCCTATTGAAGCAGCATCAGTGGATAATATGGCTTTTCCATTACCTGAAAAACCTTCCATTGCAGTGCTTGCCTTTGACAACATGACTGGTGACAAAGAGCAGGAGTATTTCAGCGATGGTTTAAGTGAAGAGATTATTACAGCACTTTCAAGTATCCCTGAACTTTTTGTCATTGCCCGAAACTCGTCGTTCACTTATAAAGGACGGTCTGTCAAAGTACAGAAAATCAGTGAAGAGCTGGGGGTACAATATATTTTGGAAGGAAGTGTTCGCAAATCCGGAGAGAAAATTCGTATAACTGCCCAGCTTATTGATGCACTTAATGGGCATCATTTATGGGCAGAAACCTATGATCGAAAAATAGAAGACCTGTTTGTTGTACAAGATGAAATCACGATGAAGATCCTCGAGGAACTTGAAGTAAAACTAATAGGTAATCGTTTAAGAGCACCATGTTCAAAAAACCTTAAAGCATATTTGAAGTACTTGAAGGCAACTGGTCACTTCTCCCGGTTTACAAGGGAAGATAACGATGCTGCCCAGCGTTTAGCAAAAGAAGCAATTACCCTTGATCCCGGCTATGCCTGTGCGTATTCAGCTCTGGGATTAATACACTGGTATGCTGTGATTCTCGGACAAACTGAGTCACCTGAAAAATCTCTTGCTACTGCCAAAAAGATGGTTGACAAAGCCATTGATTTAAATCCATCGCTTGCAGGCCCTCACGCCGTGCTTGCCTACATTTATTACGCAATGGGAAAATACGAACAGGCAATCGTGAAAGCAGAGGAAGCACTTACTATTTGTCCTGATGGTATATTAGCAAATAGTGCCATGGGTTATGTACTAACGTTTCTAGGCAGATCGGAAGAGGCCATCCCATTTTATAAAAAATTGATTCGCCTCGATCCATTTTCAACTTACGCATTGTATAGACTCGGAACATCTTATTTTCTTAGCGGGCAAAACCAAGAGGCGATTAAAGCATGCAGAAAAGCAATAAATAACAACCCTGATGATTTACGCCCTCAATACTTCCTTACAGCAGCCTACAGCGCTGCGGATATCATGGAGGAGGCCGAAGCTGCTGCATCAATCATTCTCAAGATGGATCCTAAATTTACTCTGGAGAAATATTCTAAAACGTTGCGATTTAAAAACCCAGTAGATAAAAAACTTATTATCAGTAATCTGCGCAAGGCTGGGCTGCCTGATAAGCCATCACTTCCACTACCTGATAAGCCGTCCATAGCCGTACTTGCTTTTGATAACATGACCGGCGACTCTACTCAGGAGTATTTCAGCGATGGGATTGCAGAAGAGATCATCACTGTCCTGTCCAAGGCAGATGAACTCTTTGTAATTGCCAGAAATTCATCGTTTACTTATAAAGGCAAGCCTGTCAAGGTTCAGCAAATAAGCAAAGAACTCGGTGTCAGATATGTTCTGGAGGGCAGTGTCAGAAAATCGGGGAACAAGGTGCGGGTCACTGCCCAGTTAATTGATGCTGTTAAAGGGCAGCATCTCTGGGCAGAAAGCTATGATCGTGATTTTAAAAATATTTTTGAAATCCAGGATGAGATTTCAATGGAAGTAGTGACCAGTCTTCGTTTAGAGCTCACCGAGGGTGAGCAAGCCCGCATGTTTCATGTTAAAAATATAAATCCTGAAGTATACAAAAAAAAGATGCAGGCTCTATCCCTTTGGCGGCAGGGTACTAAGGAAAGCTATATAAAACATGGCCAGTTGGCACAGGAAATCATTGATATAGCACCTGAATCAGAAAGTGGATACATAATACTTGGTTGGACTCACTGGATCCTTGCGATGAGAGGAAAATCACCCAGGGAGAATTATACAAAGGCCTTTAAGTTAGCCCAAAAGGCACTCTCCATTGATGACTCTAATGGGTTTTCTCACGGCTTATTGGGCTCTGTCTATTTGCTGATGAAAAAATATGAAGAGGCAATAGCATCAGGAAAACGGTCTATAGAGCTTCAACCAAACGGAGCCCAGGTTCATTTGCTTTTAGGGAATACGTTAGTCTATACCGGATGCTTTGATGAAGCCATTGTCTATCTTAAAAAGGCAATTCGTCTCAACCCCTTTCCCCCCTATTTCTACTATTTACATTTGGGCAAGTGTTATTTGTTTAAAGAACAGTTTGAAGATGCAGTAACAGAATTTAAAAAATCGGCGAAGCGTGCCCCGGGTAACGCCTTTAGCCACTTTTATTTGGCC
>QNFP01000486.1 GCA_003645535.1 Gammaproteobacteria bacterium
GGATGCGCAGGGCCGGCAGCGCAATGCCATTTTTCAACCCAAAAACTCCACCGCTCAGGCTTTCAGCTTTGAAACTGGCAACCCTATTCCAACAGGTGTTTTCGGACCATTCGAACGCCCCGTGGCTGGCGGTGACGCAACAGGCTATATCGATAAAGACGGTAATGGGCTGGACTATACTGAAGGTAGTTTTTCTTTCGATGACTTGAATAGCCATGAAATTTTCGGAGTTTCCGCCAAACTGGACTGGCAAATTGGTGACATGGATTTTGTCTCCATTACTGACTATAAGGATTCCGAAAAAGCTATGGGAATGGATGTAGACTCCGCACCCATGAACCAACTGTCTGTCTGGTTTAACGCTGACATAGATCAGTTCAGCCAGGAATTCAGGCTCAGTGGTAGCACCGACAGCATGCGCTGGGTAACAGGGCTGTATTACCTCGACGTAAATTATGACAACGACGGTGGCTTCCAGGTTCTTGATAATGGACAGTTACTATTACCCCCGGGTACCCTGCCTGCAGATTACCCATCCCATGTTGAGCAGGAAACTGAAAATATTTCTATATTTGGCCAGTTCGATCTCGACCTGAGCAGTACAGTAACGCTAACCGCGGGCCTGCGGGTAATGCGAGAAGATAAAGACTACTTTTACGACGAGCAAGTACGCGAACTGGTCAGTGCCAAAAGCTATGCCAGTGGCACACTATTTGGTACTTTCTCCGACGTTGTTGGCCTGCCCGTTTCTACCAAGTTTAAAGGCGATTCCAGCGACGACCTTTGGACAGGAAAACTTCAATTGGATTACAAACCCACTGAGGATCTACTGCTCTATGCGGGTATAAATCGGGGAGTGAAAGCCGGAGGCTTTAATGCCCCGATCGATTTTGGTGGTGCCCAGTTAACCCCGGGCGGCTATCGCTACGACTACGATGAGGAGGTTCTACTGGCCTACGAAGCAGGCTTCAAGTCCACCCTGATGGACGGCAAGATGCGCCTTAACGGCTCCCTGTATTATTACGATTATCAGGACTACCAGGGCTACGTCTTTGCCGGTGTTTCCGGCAACATCGTTAACTACGACAGCACCGTGGCGGGGGCCGAAATAGAGTTACTGGCCTCCCCCATCGCCGGGCTTGATATTATCCTCAGTGGTTCCTATATCGATGCTGAAGTTGAGGATGTGGAAGTGGCGCCCGGTATTTTCGAAAATACCGAACCAAGCAATGTTCCACCACTGCAGCTCAGCGGCCTTGTTCGCTACGCATGGCCCATGGGCGATGCCGAGATGGCGGTACAGGGTGACGCCAGCTACAGCGACAATACCTACTATAACCTGCGCAATTACGACTCCCACGAGATGGACGACTACACCCTTGTTAATGCCCGCTTCACTTATGCTACGGGTGGCGACAGCAACTGGGAGTTTGCCGCTTTCGTTAATAACTTAACCGATGAAGAAAATGAGATCATGGGCTTCGACCTTTCACTGTTTTGCGGGTGTAGCGAAATTGCCGTCGGAGAGCCGCGCTGGTGGGGTGTATCGGCACGCAAAAATTTCTAGAGCCACAATTTGCTGATTACCAGTACTAGGGGCCCTGGCGGGAGACCGCAAGGGCATATGCATACAGTTTGGAACAAAGTGCATAGCCTGTTGACTACCGATGCACTCCCCTGTCCTTTGGCAATTTTAACTTCTACCAGTCCGGTGGCACCATGTGTGGTGGCGCCTACCACCTGTCTCTCCTGTAAACATAATCGTGTCATTTTTTTCCTCATTCTTTGTCATCACCATCATGCTGCAATTCTGCCGTAGCGATGGTGCAGGCCACCGACTCGAGGAAACGCAACAATAGTTCCCATCTCCGATGGTTCAATGGGACGGATTTCAGGCGGATCTTTGTTCAACGATATGTGAGTTCTACAATTATGATAATAACTGATGTACTCGCTAAGGATTCTGCGCAGGTGTCGCTCGTTAAGGACGATGATGTGATCCAGACAATCTCGGCGGATGGATCCGATAACACGTTCACAAAACGGATTTAGCCAGGGCGAGCGAGGTGCAGTTATAACTTCCTCACTGCCCAGACTCTTAATCCGTCGGCGAACCAGATCACCGTAAATGGCATCCCGATCACGCAGCAAATACCTTGGAGCGGAATCGAATGGAAATGCTTCTACTAACTGCTGGGCCGTCCACCGTGCGGTGGGATGCGCTGCAACATTGAAGTACACGATGTGGCGGCGGTCATGGCTGAGCACGATAAACACATAGAGAATACGAAATGTGGCGGTCGGGATCGTGAAGAATTCAATTCCGGCTATACAGTCTGCATAGTTTTCTAGAAACGTCCGCCAGGTCTGCGAAGGCGGTTTTTACAGACGAACCATATACTTGGAAACTGTCGCTTGAGAGATATCGATACCAAGCTTGAGCAGTTCCCCATGGATTCGAGGCGCACCCCAACCGACATTCGCAGACTGCATTTGTCGGATGAGCTTGCGTATTTCTTTATCAACAGGTGGTCGCCCCGCGCGCTGGCGACGACTTTTCCAGGTCCAGTAGCGCCGAAAACCTTCACGGTGCCAGCGCACAACCGTATCGGGGTGCAACGCGTGCAACATTGTCCGCCATCCGTCGACATATTTAGAAAACAGGATCCAAAACAGGCGGTCGGCAGGCGACACATGCAGGCGCTTCACCGATGATTTGAGCATAGCGAGTTGCTGGCGGAGCGCCAAATTCTCCAGCGTCAATTGACGGTGTGACTTGAATAAAGAATGAACAAAAGTGGCTATGTGGAGAA
>QNFP01000487.1 GCA_003645535.1 Gammaproteobacteria bacterium
CAGCGACCCTGGATCCCGGCTCGGAGGCCGGGACGACGATATTCCGCTTAAGTAAGTGCCATTAAGGTCTTATCTCATCGTGCTAATCACAGTCGGCCTTAACTGCTGTGTATAGGCCTGTCTGGATTTGCACCGCCTTCCAGACGTTTTCACCATCAAATGAAATACCAATTTTATTCTCAGATGCGAATGATCAATGGGGATAAAAGACATGCCTGACAAAATATTGATATAGATCAAGGAAATCTTGTTTATGTGGGCATAGAGTCGCACTGGTATTCGAATGGCTAATTTTAACAGCGGGTTATCTTTAGCAATGGTGTTCCTTAAATTAAACAGGAGTATTACTCAAATGAGTGTAAAACAAAAAACAGGCTACGCGGCAATAATGCTCTCGGTCTGCATTGGGCTGGCGGCGACATCGGGGGTTGCTTTTGGCGCCAAGAAAAAACTCGTGCCGCTCAACGACGCAGAGTTCGAACAGGCAAAAGGCATGTACTTTCAGCGTTGTGCCGGCTGTCATGGTGTACTGCGTAAGGGTGCGACGGGTAAAAATCTGGAGCCGCTACCTAACAAGGCGAAGAAATCCAAGGGTACTCTCAAGCTCGGAACCAAGCGACTGGCAAAAATCATCAAGCTGGGAACCGAAGGCGGCATGAACAACTTCGATGATATTTTCAGCGAAGAAGAGATCGACCTGTTGGCAAGATACATCCAGATGGAACCACCGATTCCACCTGAAATGTCGCTGGCATTAATGAAAGAACGTCATAAGGTCTATATAGAGCCAAAGGATTATCCCACCAAGCCATTGCATGGCCGCAACTGGGAGAATTTCTTTGTCGTCATCGAACGTGACGCGGGCAAGATTGCGATCATTGATGGTGACAAGCATGAAATTGTCGATCATATCGATACCGGTTATGCCGTTCACGTAGTGAAGACGACTGAACATCATAGTAAGGAAAAGCCGGTTAATGGCATTGCCGGACGCTTCTGGTATACCCAGGGCCGTGACGGCAAGATGACCAAGATCGACCTCTGGCAGGAACCCGGCAAGATGCTGGTCGCCGAAACCCAGATGGCTTACGACGCTCGTGACGTTGCCGTATCCGGCGATGGTAAATACGTAATTGGCGGCGGCTACTGGCCCCCGCACTTCGTTATCCTCGATGCGATTACGATGGAGCCGCTGAAAGTCGTTTCCACCCGTGGTGTCAATGTCGATGGTGACTATGTCAACGAGGCTCGCGTCGCTGCTATCTACACCACCCCTAATGAACCCACATTCTGGGTTGCGGTGAAGGAGTTGGGTCAGATGTGGCAGGTTAATTATACCGACCTCGATAACCTGGCTATTAAACAGGTTAATTCTGCCAAGTTCCTGCATGACGGTTTCTTTGACCCAACCGGTCGTTATTTCCAGATTGCCGCTAATGCCTCTAACAAGATGGTAATTGTCGATTCTCAGACTGGTAAGCTGGTAGCCATGATTGATACGGATAAGAAACCGCATCCTGGCCCGGGCGCAAACTGGATTGATCCGAAGTGTGGACCGGTCGGCGGCACCACGCATCTGGGTGTTGGCAAGGTTACCGTCTGGGGCAATGATCCAGTTGGGCATAAGGATGCCGCCTGGAAGATTTGCTACGAAGTCGATACAGATGGTGCCGGTGTATTTATCCGCACCCATCCGACGTCCGACTATATATGGGCAGATCAGACTAAACATCCAGAGCCAATCATTCAGCAGAGCGTCAAGGTAATTGACAAGAAGACCCGTAAAGTTATCAAGACGATTCGGGTCACTGAAGAAGATGGCAAGGCTGCGGTGCACATGGAATTCAACAAGGATGGTACCGAAGTCTGGGTCTCAGTCTGGAACCGTAAGGACGCCAGCAATCCCACTGGTGAAATCGTAATCTACGATGCCAAAACTCTGAAAGAGATTAAACGCATCAAGGGCCTGACAACACCAACTGGTAAGTTTAATGTCTACAATCGTACCAACCACGTAACCTAACTCCTCTTATTGGTACGATGTAGGGCACTATCAGGGCGGGCACATTCTAACCGTGTTCCGCCCTGCTTTTTTACATACAGGGGATTCCGCAAGAGTCCAGGTCAGAGTGTTTAATTAAAACTCTGAATCAGATTCAAGGTGATTTTATACATGACTAATCCATCTCGAACATTCGGTCTGATGTCACGCAAGGTGCTGTGGGGCACAACACTCGGTGCGGCGTTATTTTTCATGATCGTCGGCGTGATTTTCTGGGGTGGGTTCAATACCGCAATGGAAGCGACTAATACGCTGGAATTTTGTATCTCTTGCCACGAGATGGAAGAGAATGTTTACCAGGAATATAAAAAGACTATCCATTACACCAACCGCAGCGGTGTACGCGCCACCTGTTCGGACTGCCATGTTCCCGATCCCTGGGTGCACAAGGTTGTGCGCAAAGTTCAGGCCAGTAACGAGGTGCTGCACAAGGTTCTGGGAACCATTGACACCCCGGAGAAATTCGATGAAAAACGTCTTGAGTTGGCAAGACATGTTTGGGATGCAATGAAAGCCACCGACTCGCGTGAATGTCGTAACTGCCATGATTTCGGCTCGATGAATCCGGAAGTTCAGAAAAAACGTTCGCGTAAGCAACATATTAATGGCATAGAGGCCGGCAATACCTGTATCGACTGTCACAAGGGTATTGCGCATAAAAAAGTTCACGACCAGTTAACCGATGCGGAATTAACCGCACTGGAACAACCGGTACCCGGCACGAATCATCCGATACCACCACAGTGGCAGG
>QNFP01000488.1 GCA_003645535.1 Gammaproteobacteria bacterium
AAGAAGAGGGCGGTCAGCGTTGGTTTCACCTGCAGCCCGACGAAAATATTACACCCGAGCATCCCTTTTTCTGGGCACGTCATTTTCAGAACTGGAATAGCCGCTGTGCCAGTTGTCATTCGACTAATGTTGAAAAAAATTACGATGCAGCTGCGCACAGCTATAACACCGCCTGGTCGGAAATTAACGTTAGTTGCGAGGCCTGTCATGGCCCCGGATCAAAACATGTCGCACTGGCGAAGGAAAACAAACTTGCTGACAACAATACGGGCTTTACCGTTCCTTCTTCTCAATCTTTGAGTTGGCAGTTTGAAGATGATGGAGCTATCGCAACACCACAGGGAAAGAAAAGCTCCACGCAGATTGATATGTGTGGAAGCTGCCATGCCTTGCGCACACAGTTGACTGATAAGACAGTGGGCCTGGGTTTTCACGATGCCAATCGCCTGCAATTATTGAACGAGGGCTCCTACTTTGCCGATGGGCAGATTCGTGAAGAAGCCTTTGTCATGGGTTCGTTTCTGCAAAGCAAGATGCATGGTAAGGGTGTCACCTGTAGTAATTGCCATAATCCGCATAGCGGTAAAGTTCTGGTAGAAGGTAATGGCCTGTGTGCTCAGTGCCATAAGCCAGCGGTGTTTGATACTCCCGCTCATCACCACCATCAGGAAGCATCCGCAGGCGCTGCCTGTGTAAATTGCCATATGCCTGCGCGCACTTATATGCAGGTGGATGACCGGCGTGATCATAGTTTCACTATTCCCCGGCCCGACTTGTCGCAGGCATTGGGTGTGCCTAATGCCTGCACTAGTTGTCATGGGGATCAGACCGGCAAGGATGACGCATGGGCCAGCGAGCAAATGTCAAAGTGGGGTGTGAAACCCAGGGCTGGTCATTGGGCGAATATAAGTCAGCGTGCGCAGGTAGGGGATGTCCTGGTTGCCCGGGCCTTAACCCGTGCGGTTGATGAAGCAACCTTGTCCCCCGTAGTAAGGGCAAGTTTATTGCAGCAAATTGCCGCGTTTCCGTCTCGGGTGAGTATGGAGACTGCGCAAAAGAATTTGCAGGATAAAAACCCCATGGTCAGGCGGGCGGCGGTCAGCGCCTTGCAAGCCCTGCCCGCCGAGACGCGCTGGCAAATATTATCACCTCACCTGCAGGATAAAAGCCGCTCTGTGCGTTTTCAACTCGCAGAAACCCTGGCCGATGTGTTTACTCAACTACCCGCGGATCAGCAAAACAAGCTCGCCGATGTTATTGAAGAATACCGAGCCTCATTGTCTGTATCAGCTGATTCGCCGGCAACGCAGACCGCTATAGCAACACTGGAACTAAATCTTGGCGATACTCAGGCGGCTGAACAGGCATATCTTCAGGCACTCCGTATCGAGCCCAATTATATTCCGGCATTGCTTAATATGGCTGATTATTACCGGGGGATGGGACAGGAGCCAGAAGCTGAACCTTTGCTGAAACGGGCATTATTGGTGGCACCTGATAGCGGTGCAGTACAGTATAGCTACGGCTTGCACCTGATTCGGAAGGGGGATTACGACGGTGCTTTGCCCCATTTAAAGCTAGCCATACAGCAGGCCGATGCTCAGCCGCGGTACGCCTATGTTTACGCCGTTGCTCTTGATGAACAGGGTCAGACGGATCAGGCTGTCAAGACTTTGGTGGCGGCAACAAAGCGCTGGCCTAATCAATATGATTTATTGAAGACCCTGGTTCTTTATCTGGAGAAAACCGGCAATACTTTTTCAATCTACAAATACATTTCGCAATTGTCCTCAATTGCACCTGCCGCGCCGGAAGTTAAAAAGCTGGTAGAAAAATATACTCGTTGACCTGGTTTCCGGTCTGGCCTCCGCTAGCCGCTACTATCTGTTTTGCGATTCCTCTACCGTCGACTTCACTGCATAGCACTAAGCACAAAAGAAGTTCGGACAGGATGTATTTAGAGGAACTACTATGCAAATTGGTATTACCCAGGTGTTGGCGAACAGTGAAGCGGACCCGGCGATCGTAGCGAAACACGCTGAAGATCTCGGTTTTGAGTCCTACTGGCTGCCCGACCATACCATCCTTCCCGTGGAATCGACGACTGGTTATCCCGGCGTCAGAAAAGGGGCGAAGCAACCACGCACGTTGTGGCAGATCCCTGACCCGCTGATCGCACTATCCCGCGCTTCGGCAACCACCCGGACCATCAAATTAGGTACAGGCATCTGCCTGGTGCCAGAGCGAAACCCCTTACTGTTGGCTAAACAAATAGCAACGCTGGATGATGCCTCTGGTGGCCGCTTTCTGTTCGGTATTGGTGCGGGCTGGAATCGGGAAGAATGTGAAATTCTCGGTGGAGATTTTGATCACCGGTGGTCGCAGGTCAAAGATCATATCGCTGCGATGAAGGTGCTGTGGCAGGATGAGGAATCCGAATATCACGGCAAGTATGTGGACTTCCCGCTGGTGCGGTGTTTTCCCAAGCCTGCCAACAAGCCGCACCCGCCAATTTTGCTGGGCAACATCGGCAGCCAACTAGCCTTTAAACGTGTGGTTGAATGGGGTGATGGCTGGATGCCAGTGGTGGAAGGTGTCGAGCAGTTTGCTGCCGGCGTGGAACAAATTAAAAGCCTGGCCGACGCAACTGGTCGGGACATTGCGACTATCGATTTCACTGTCTTTGGCATGCACGGGCAGTTCCGCGACAGGGAGCAATTAGGCGCCTTGAAGCAGGCCGGAGCAGGGCGGGTGATTTTATGGATCAAGCACCTGGGGCTGGATGATATTCGCAGGGAGCTGGATGA
>QNFP01000489.1 GCA_003645535.1 Gammaproteobacteria bacterium
AGTTGCCGGCAACCTGAATGTCAGCTTCGCCTATGTTGAGGGTGAATCCCTGATTATGGCACTCAAAGATCTCGCCCTGTCATCGGGATCGGCCTGTACATCGGCCAGTTTGGAGCCTTCCTATGTGCTCAGAGCGTTGGGTCTTGAGGATGAACTGGCACATAGTTCATTGCGTTTTAGTATCGGGCGATTTACCACGGAAGAAGAGATTGACTATACGATAGAAAAAGTACGCTTAGCAGTAGGCAAACTGCGTGAGTTGTCGCCTTTGTGGGATATGTACAAGGACGGCATTGATTTGAATAAAGTTGAATGGGCAGCTCATTGAGCATCGTTCTATCGAGCAGGAGAAGCAATCATGGCATATAGCGACAAGGTACTGGATCATTACGACAATCCGCGCAATGTGGGTAAGCTGGATGATAAAGCCGCCAATGTCGGTACGGGTATGGTTGGTGCGCCGGCCTGTGGCGACGTGATGCGACTGCAGATTCAGATCAACGACGATGGTGTTATCGAGGAAGCCAAATTCAAGACTTACGGATGTGGGTCTGCTATCGCTTCAAGCTCGTTGTTGACTGAATGGGTGAAGGGAAAAACACTGGACGATGCAGCTAAAATCAAAAATTCCGAGATAGCCGAAGAATTGGCATTACCTCCGGTAAAGATTCATTGTTCAGTCCTGGCTGAAGATGCCATCAAGGCGGCGATAGAAGATATCCGTAAAAAGCAGGAGGGGATGGCTCCCTGATTGTGCCGACAGTAACGGCATGTAACACGTATTAAGTAAGAGATGGACACAGGAGTACAATATGGCGATATCGATGACCACAGCAGCGGAACAGCATGTACATCAATACCTTGAGAGTCGTGGTCATGGGCGCGGTATACGGCTGGGTGTACGCACTAATGGTTGTTCGGGTTTGTCTTATGTACTTGAGTTCGTTGATGAGCCTGAAACTGAGGACACGGTATTTGTTACCGGTGACGTAGAGTTGTATGTCGATCCCAAAAGTCTGGTATACCTTGACGGCACTGAACTGGATTTTGTCAAAGAAGGTTTAAATGAAGGGTTCCAGTTTAACAACCCTAACGTTAAGAACGAATGCGGTTGTGGGGAAAGTTTTAACATATAGCAGCTTTGCTGTGGTCGTTCCAGGCCCTTGTGGTCGTTCCAGTCTAAATAAGTCTCATTTTATGCCATTGAGTCGTCGTGGATTTAACCAGTAATTTCTTCGAAATATTTCGCCTGCCGTTGTCCTATAAAGTGGATAAACCGCTGCTTGATGAGCGCTATTTAATTCTGCAACGACAGTTTCATCCAGATCGCTATGCCGGCAGATCCGCCCAGGAACAGCGGCTTGCTGTGCAGTCATCTGCAGCGATTAATCAGGCCTATGATGTACTGTGCTCGCCGGTAAAGCGCGCGCAGTACCTACTAGAACAGTCCCTGCTAGAATTGCGCTACGTTGATATGGACGTCGATAATGGCGCCGATATTGGTAATGGCGAGCAAACAATTGCGGATACAGAGTTTCTGATGGAACAGATGCAATTGCGAGAAGAGCTGATAGAAGTGCGCTCGGTCGCAGAACCTTTTGCAGAACTTGATATTCTGGAGCAGAAAATTACCGGTAATTTTAAAGCGCTGGAGCAGGAGTTCGCAGCTGCTTATACGCTTGGTGAGTTGGCCCGGGCGGGCGATGCGCTGGTGAAAATGCAGTTTTATAGCAAGCTGCAGACCGAACTCGAAGATCTCGAAGATATTCTTGAAAATTACCTAGAAGATAACCTCGAAGACAATCTCGAAAACAGCCCTATTTAATCAGGTATTCGTTCATTGGCACTATTACAGATTTCAGAACCGGGGCAGTCTCTGGGGGCGCACCAGTACAAGCGTGCAGTGGGTATTGACCTGGGCACTACAAACTCGCTGATCGCTACCGTGAAAAGCGGGGCGGCCGAGATATTGCTCGACGGCAATAATCACCCCTTGTTGCCGTCTATTGTCCATTACGGTTCAGCCGGAATCTGCGTGGGCGAGGATGTGGGCGAGTTAACTATCACTGATCCCCAAAACACCATTGTTTCGGTCAAGCGTTTCATGGGACGCAGTAAAGAAGACAGTCTCCGTAACGGCGGTGAGCAGGTATACCAGTTTGCCGACAACGGCGGCGGGATGGTGAGCTTCGTCACCCGGGCGGGCAAGATTAGTCCGGTAGAGGTTTCTGCTGAAATTCTGCGTACTCTGGCACTGCGGGCGGAGCAGGCATTAGGGGGTTCGTTGGATGGAGCGGTGATTACGGTTCCCGCTTATTTTGATGACGCCCAGCGCCAGGCGACAAAAGATGCGGCCCTGCTTGCCGGGATCAAAGTGCTGAGGCTGCTCAATGAACCCACCGCTGCAGCGATAGCCTATGGCCTCGACAACGCGGATTCCGGGCTTATTGCAATATACGATCTTGGCGGTGGTACATTTGATATGTCAGTGCTACGCCTGTCGCGGGGTGTTTTTGATGTGTTGGCAACCGGTGGTGATACTGCGCTGGGTGGCGATGATTTTGACTTTGCGATAGCTACCTGGCTGCGTGGTCAGGCCGCTATTGACGGTGATTTGTCTCCACAGCAACAGCGTATATTGCTCGCGACTGCCCGTGAGGCAAGGGAAGCACTGACGACTGAATCCGTGACCAGCGTTGCATATCAGGGTTGGCAAGGCCAGCTCGATCGCCAACAACTAAACAAATGTATCGACAGCCTGGTTGATAGGACATTGCGTGCTTCAAAGAAGGCGCTGCGCGACGCGG
>QNFP01000490.1 GCA_003645535.1 Gammaproteobacteria bacterium
CAAGGCGAGAGCATTCAGGTATTTCTCTGTCATCACGCACTGCACGTAAAAACTCGATGGCTCCATGAACAAAATCATTATTCACGCCCGGGAGGGGAAGGGCGCGAGAAACAGGCGTACCTACTGCAATAAAAACCGCATCATGATCACGCTGTAGGTCTTCAACATTTTTAATCTCGGTATTAGTACGAAACTCCACACCTAAGTGCCTAATCTGCTCGATTTCTTGCTCCAGAATTTCTGCTGGCAAGCGAAATCCGGGAATACCATAACGCAACATTCCCCCCGGGGCTGACTGTTTCTCAAAGCAGGTCACTTTATGTCCCATCAGTGACAAATACCACGCAGCGGACAGAGCCGAAGGTCCGGAGCCCAAAATACCTACGTGTTTACCACTAGACGGTGCGATCTCACGATGAGGATAAGCGCTGCTGGCTAATGTCTGCTCAGCAGCCAAAGCTTTCATTTCCCGAATGAAAACAGGTTCATCATCTTTTGCACCGCGCACACAGGCATCTTCGCAGGGTGCTGGACACACAACACCACATACGAGTGGCAGTGGATTATCCTGGACTATAATATCCACCGCTCCCGCATGATTTCCATGCGCTATTTCGGCGAGAAAGTTAGGAATATTAATGCCCGAAGGACAGGCTTGGCGACAAGGTGAAATGGCGGAAATATCACAGGTTTGTGTTGGGCAAGAACCTTGCGCTATATGAGCATCCCAAACATCCTCATGCTGTTCCAGAGACGCAATCAGGCTTTGCACGGCTGGAATATCAGCCAAAGAGTCAGCTAAAACTCGAATTTCCCGTAAATGCCCCTGGCTGCCACGCGTTTGACCAATTGCCACGCTAACGACTAAACGCAATAGATGGCTCAATAATAGAAATGTATCTTCAGCACCTGCTTCTGCTTCTTGCCAAGCCGTGTGTAGTGACCAGCGAACATCGTTAACCGTGCAATAATCGGGGGTTGTAACTGGAGCAGGGCCGGCTACGGTAGTTGTTTGATATTTAGCAATACTCATTTTATAACCTCCGGGTGGCCTGCTTCTTTATCAAAATGTTTGCTTAGGTTCTCTGGCATCTCGTCAGCAGGAACTAAATCCAGACAACTGGTTAGACAAACAGTGACACAAGATGGCTGTAGGCCTTCATCAAGACGATCCATACAGTAATCACATTTAACCGCTTTGAGAGTTTCAGGGTTCCACTGACACGCTCCCCAGGCACAGGCGGTAATACAACTTTTGCAGCCAATACAAAGCGAAGATTCAATATGGACAATGCCATCTTTTTCACGGCGACGAATTGCAGCTGTTGGGCAAACACTCATACAGGCTGCTTCTTCGCAGTGATAGCAAGGCATAAAAACATAGCCTTGACCGATAGGGTCAATGCCAATATCCGGCTCTATACATTGAACACTACAGGGGTTAGGGCCGATTGAGAGCCCCTTATGCGTTTTACACTGGACTTCGCAAGCCTGGCAGTCCACGCAGTTTTTGGCGTCATGACTTAAATAATACTGGCTCATTCTGCTATCTCCTTTTCAATACTGACTATGGTTTCAGTCATCGCATTTCCACCACCAGCGGGATCAAAGCGATCCAGGCCACCGACTTGCAGTCGTTGATCCGCAATCCCCCGGTTATAAGCTCGCGTCTGAAGCGGCACTGTATGACCAAAACCATGCAGCATGAAAACGGCCTCAGGATGCACAGCTTTAGTCACCATCGCATGCGTACTGAGTTTTTCAGTCGGGCTACAAATTTTTATGTTATCGCCATGGGCAATATTTAATTTTTCTGCAGCATCAGGGTGGATCCACAATGGATTATCAGGCACTCGCTCAGAAAGTAAGGGGTTATTGGTAGATTGAGCATGATTGAGTTGCGCTGTTCTACCAAAAATTAAACGAAACTGGCCGCTAGGTAGCTTCTCAAAAGGCTGATACTCGGGCAAGCTATCTAAGCCTACCTGCTGCAGTGCCTTACTATTAATCTCTATTTTTCCTGAAGCTGTGCCAAAACGTAAGTCATTCTCACGACTCCATAAGGTAGGTTTATCAGTCGCATTGGCCATCCCGTGCTTTTTGATTTCTTCAATATCTATGCCTGTTCCCTGTAATTGAAAACGCCAGATATCCTCAATATCATCAAAATCCATATATTGCCCCAAATCTAAGCGGCGTAATAATTCACGAAAAATCCACCAGGCAGGTTTACTATCAAAGCGTGGGGATATGGCTTGCTGACGAATAAAATAGAACGGTAATGGCGCATTAATCTGAGCCAGAATATTGGAGCGTTCCAGATAAGTCGCTTCTGGCAAAATAACATCGGCATGCCAGGCTGTTTCGGAAAAATTCACATCAATAGAAACGATTAAATCCAAAGCCTCCATGAGCTTTTTTTGCTCTTCAGGGTCTGGCAAACCAGAAAGAGGATCATGACGATAAGCAATATAAGCTTTCACGGGGTAAGGTTTGCCAGTACGCAAAGTTTCATACAACCGATGCAAGATACCAATTTCAGGGTCCCACTGCGGCTGTTCTGTCCCAGCCCCATCTACACGCGGTTCAGTGACTGCAGGAATAGCATCACCTAAATGATGTAAATTGCCCCCACCCACAGCAGCAGGAGATTTTGCAAAAACCATCCCGCCAGGCACTTCAATCGCGCCAAATAAAGCATTAATAATCAGCGTTGAACGGCTTACATGAAAAGACTGGCTATGACGTGCGGTCATCCAACCTGCATGAAAAATAACATTCGGTGCATCTTTAGCAACTTCTTGTAC
>QNFP01000491.1 GCA_003645535.1 Gammaproteobacteria bacterium
CAATATCACCCGGGCGGCCAAGCACTGCCATATGGACCGGCAGGCCCTGCAGCAGATCATGAAACGGTTTGATATTGATCCTGAACTTTTTCGTTAAATTACCTGAGAACAAAAGACAAGGCAGAAGTAGATTTCTGCCTTGCAAATAAACATGTGCATCTCCGTTTAACGGGTCACCTTTGATAATAGCTTAAATTCTTCTTTGATCAAATTTTGTTTAATGATATTCTTTTGCTTCCCATCTTGCCCTTCACAAGCAAGGCCAATCATGTTTGCCCAAAGTTTGCTTCCGCTTTCATTTTTAACTCTAATAAAAACACTGCCTTCGTGTTCCTCATAGCTGACATATTCAACACGGGTCTGGTCTTTCCCACTTTTAACGATATGAACTTTCGAATCTTTTATTAATTGATTTGCTTTTTCCACATCTCCTTTTTCGATGTAATTATTTTCTTTTTTAAGATCCTTGAGATCCAGAGCTACAGCAGTCCCATCTAAAAGTATAAGATTGGGCTCAAATTTGAACCAACCACCCCAGGCACTCCCGCCAAAGACAATAAGAACCATAAAAATAAAACCTATTTTTTTGGTAATTCCATTCATTTTACACGTCCTCCTTCCAAAATTAAGACAAAAAAAGGCATTCGCCCGGTAATATTGGGAAAACACCTTTGTTTTCTTCTAATTCTGCTAATACGCCATTGTATTCAGCGGAAATTTTAAGCTAAGTTTTATTTTTTAAACTGTCAAGTATTTTTTTATAAAAAAATACCCCTTGCTCAATAATTTAGTGATCCAGATTTTAGCCAGCCTTGCTCGCTATAATGGAATTTTGAATCTGAAACTGAAAAATCTATCCATGCCATATCCTGTTATTTTTTCATGGTCTCCCGAACCGCCAAAACCACGTCTTCGGGGCCAGGCTTGAAAATTTTTTCATGGGTGGGTGCAGTGGGTACCGGAATTTGGGGCGCACCAACTCGCTTAACCGGACCCTTAAGGGCTTCAAATGCCTCTTCGGCAACCATAGCGGCCAGTTCCGCACCGAATCCACAGAAGCGATTAGCTTCGTGCACAACTACCAGTCGACCGGTCTTGCGAACCGAGTCGAGGATGCAGGCCTTGTCCAGAGGTACCAGGGATCGCAGATCAATTACCTCGCAGGAGATTCCCTGCTCACTCAAGGGGTTAAGTGCCTTCATTACCGTGTACAGGGCCACGCCATAGGCCACTATGGTGCAGTCAGATCCTGGCGAGACCATGCGGGCCTTACCCAGGGGAGTACGAATGTCGCCGGTCTGTACTTCACCGAGCATCCGATAGAGCATCATGTCCTCTACCACGATGACCGGGTCCGGGTCAAAAATGGCAGTGAGCAGTAAGCCCTTGGCATCTTCCGGTGTTGATGGCCAAACGATTTTCAGACCCGGGCTGTGTGCTATCCATGATTCAAGGTTGTGGGAGTGCTGACTGCCGGCACCAAAGCCTACTCCGGCCTTTACTCGCACTGTCAAAGGAAAACTGGATTTACCACCACTCATATAGCGTAGCTTTCCGGCATGGTTGACCAACATGTCGCTTGCCAGGGTAATGAATGGAAAAAACATGATTTCCACCACTGGCCGCAGGCCCATGCAGGAGGCACCTACGGCAAGCCCGGCAATGGCCGCCTCGCTGACCGGCGTATCCTTCACCCGTCTTGGACCGAATTTTTTCAGAAGATCGTAGGTGGCCATGTTTGAATCCTGGTGTATGGAAACCCCCACTCCTTCGCCCGCGATAAATACATTCTCATCGGTTTCCATGGAAATCGTAAGGGCTTCATTTAAGGCTTGTCCGAATGTTTTTTGACTCATGGTACAACTCCTTTCAGGCACTGGGTGGTTGGACAAATACATCGGTCAGGGCCGTCTCTGGTCCAGGATATGGACTTTCATCACCAAATGCCACGGCTACAGTCACACGCGTCTCGGCATCCTGGTCAATGGCCCGGATTTTAGCTTCGGTGAGCACATCATCATCCAGAAGCTTTTGGCGGTAACGATGTATCGGACACCTGGCCGCCCAGGTTTCCAGTTCCCCGGGATCCACATAATGCTGCCGGTCCTGTTCACCATGGCCACGCATGCGGTAGGTCAGCGCTTCAATAAAAGCAGGCCCCTTGCCCGAACGGCAGTACTCAGCCAGTTCGACGCCGATAGTGTAAACGGCCTCCACATCATTGCCATCCACACTCCGGCCAGGCATATTGTATCCTTTGGCACGCTGAAAAATGTGCGGCGTAGCACAATGCTCTTCATGCCGCTGTGCACCCGCCCAGCAAATGTTTTCGCAGACGAACAAAAGAGGCAGCTTCCAGATGCTGGCCAGATTCATGGCTTCATGCACGCTCCCTTCGGCTGCTGCACCATCGCCGAAAAAAACCACGGTGATTCCTCCGGCACGCTTGTAATGTTGGGCAAAGGCCGCACCAACGGCCAAAGGCGAACCTGCACCAACTACCGTGGAGGTCATCAGGACATTGATCTCTGGAACGGATAAATGCAGGGTTCCAGCCTTTCCACCGTTAACACCGTTATCTTTTGCCATGATTTCTGCCATCAGGGAATTAAGGTCAGCACCCCTTGCCAGCAGATGTCCATGGCTGCGGTGATTACTGATGATGACGTCCTCGGGTTCAAGGGCCGAAACTATGCCTGTGGCAACCGCCTCCTGGCCATTGGCCAGAATCTGCATACCCGACATCCGGTTAGGCTCCTGACTAAGGGCTACGATTTTCTCTTCGAATCTGCGTATCAAAATCATG
>QNFP01000492.1 GCA_003645535.1 Gammaproteobacteria bacterium
CATCAACTGGTGTATCTCGGGTTCTTCCCAGGTCTGACAAAACGTCGCTAAATTTTGCCGCGCATTACCGTCTAACATTAGCTCATCGTGGACTGCTGCATACACTGTCCGCGGATCATCCTCAGTGGACGGAAATTTGTTTTTCGGCAGTCCTGAGTTAACTTCCTCCTGCGTATAAATATCGTCATCGATATTACCTTTGTTGCTGTTGTCGTCTGCAGTCATATTTTTTTCACCGTGTTGTTAATGCTATGTTTATTACCACTGTTTATCATTATTTTAAAAAGGGATTTTCCAGCCCCCGCTTTTAATCACTATTACCAACCCTGGCAGTCTCCAGCCCTTCATTGAAAAATTAAACTTTGAAAACCTGAGGCGCTTTGTACTAAGAAGTAAATCCTACACCTCTTTTTCACTGTAACACCCCCTTCCAGGCCCCGGTCCGTTCACGCATCTCTTCCTTCGTGGCGGCGGGCAGTAAATCGACAGGATTCTGGTTGTTGCGAATTCTCCAGCCGCCACCAAGAGATCGGTATACCTGAACCAGGTTGGTGGCCACATTCCCCTGGGTCGCAGTGAGCAGATCCTGTTGTTGTGCATCGGCATTCAGGGTGCTGATGACCGTATTAAAATCAATCAGACCATTCTGATACTGGGCCGTGGAAACGGCCACTGAGCGCTTTGATGCCGCCGCCGCCAGTTCGTATGACGCCAGCTGTTGATAGGATTTGAGATAGGCAACAATTGAATTCTCGACATCACCCTGTGCCCGCAGGACGGTATTCTGATAGTCCACGAGTAACTGCTGGAACAGGGCGTCCTGCAAACGCACATTGCTTCTGAGCCTTCCGTAATTAAGGATGTTCCACTGAAATGCGCCAAACAGGTTCCAGATTTCGCTGTCACTCTCGAACATATCATTGCTATGCATGGCACTGCTACCGATCGAGCCCCCAATAGAGAAATGCGGATACAACGCGGTAACTGCAAAACCGATCTGGGCGCTCTGGGCAGCAAGCTGGCGTTCAGCCGCGCGAATGTCGGGGCGTTGCCGGATAAGGTTTTGCGGCATACCCATGGCAATGGTCGCCGGGACGTCTGGAATCTTGCCTTGCTCACCCAGCAGGTAATTCATATTCTGCGGCGGCTTTCCCAGCAGAATCGCCAGCGCGTTTTTTAACTGTTGTAAGGAAGTTTCCAACGCCGGCACACCGGCTATGGTGTTGTTCAACAGGCTCTCTGCCTGATCCTTATCCAGCTCACTAACTTCGCCGGCATTAAATTTCGCCGTGGAAATACGCAGACTCTCGCGCTGGGATTTGATGCTTTCCAGGGTGACTTCAAGCCGAGCCTGGAAGGTGCGGATAAGGATATAGTTCTGGGCTACCTGCGATAGCAACGACACCACCGCGCCGTCATAATCAGCCACACTGGCGTTCAGTTCGGCTGAAGCGGATTCCACCTGCAGTCTGAAACGTCCCCAGAAATCTGCTTCCCAGCTAAGATTAAACCCCACGTTGTACTCGTTGAAGATATTCTGGTTGGCTTTCTCGCGGGTTGCCGAACCGCCGATCTGCTGTTGCTGGGGATACTGATTACCAATAGCAATGGCAAGTTGTTGTTGCGACTGCAGCACGCGCAGCCCTGCCGAACGTAGCGTCAGATTCTCCTGTAGCGCGGTCTCGATCAGCTGATCAAGCACAGGATCGTGAAAAGCTGTTTGCCACCATCTCGGGTCAATGGGTGGGTCACTGCTAACAAGCGGATCATCAATCTCCAGCCAGTTATCCTCGACAGGTGCAGCCGGCTGCTGGTAGTCCGGGCCGAGCATCGTGCAACCAGAAGTAATGAGAGCCGACAGCGCAGCAACGCCGATCACCTTTAACGAGAGTTTCATGCTGGCACCCTTACTGAAGCACGGATGGCGCAGGCGGTACCGGCGTGAGGTGATCACTCTCCCCAGTACCAGTCATCACCAGCACCGAACAGGTGGTGCCAACCCGCAGTGCGATCCCTTCTGGAATCTTTGTCATGTGAATGCGTACCGGCACGCGTTGAGCCAGGCGAATCCATTCAAACGTCGGGCTGATATTGGGCAGCAACTCAAAACCGGTACTGCCATCCTGCTGGGCGATACCCCAGCCGAGGCTGTCCACATAGCCCTCTACTGGCATATCCGGATAGGACATTAGAGTAATAATGGCTCTGTTACCGGCAACGATTTTTTCAATAGTGTTCTCCCTGAAAAACCCATCTATCCAGTAGCTGTTGGTATCGACCAGCGCCAGCGCCGGCTGGTTAGCGACGGCCTGACTGCCGAGCCGCAGGTTAAGGTTAGTGACGTAACCATCCACCGGTGCCCTGACCTGGGTGAATTCGAGGTCCAACTCTGCCTGCTGTACATTGGCCCGTGCCTCACGAACACTGGCATTGGCTTCGCCAGGCGCGCCGAGATTGGCTTTTGCCTCCGCCAGATCGGCTTCAGTCTGAATCAGGGTGGCCCGAGCCTGGCCCAGGCCGGCGACTACACCGTTGCGCTGTTCCACCGATATCTCATAGCTTGCCCGGGCGCGATCCACCGATTTTTGCGAGGTTGCCTTTTGCGGCAGCAACTCCTGCTGACGCTGGAACTCGGCCTTGTTTTTTGCGATCGTGGCAGTGGCTGCCTTGATAGCACTCTGCGCCTGTACCACCGAGCCTCGGGCGACTTCGATCTGGGCCGCTACCGCCTCCACCTGTTTTTCCAGAGCCAGGTAGCTGTCTCCGGTTTTGTCGTACTGCGCGTGCGCCTGGTCCAGGC
>QNFP01000493.1 GCA_003645535.1 Gammaproteobacteria bacterium
CTAACGAGATTATGCGCGTCATCACAGCGCGCCGACTATTGCAGGAAGACGGAGCTAAGAGCATACGATGAACGAAGCCGCGGTTCTGTTTGAAGAGCGAGCATCCGGTGCGGGGAAACGCATTGGCATAGCCACACTCAACTCGGAAAAAACCCTGAATGCCCTGACCTTCGACATGGTTCAATTGCTACTGGATAAATTGCGGCAATGGCAAAGCGACGACACCATCGCCTGTGTTTTTATTCAGGGAGCCGGGCCAAAAGCACTGTGCGCCGGTGGTGATGTGCAACAGCTATACCGGTCCGCCATAGAGCAGCCCGGCGGCCCCTGCGAAGATGCAGAGGCCTTCTTCGAGTTGGAATACCGCATGAACTATCTGCTGCACACCTATGCAAAACCAATTATCTGCTGGGGCCACGGTATTGTCATGGGCGGCGGCCTGGGCATTCTTGCCGGGTGTAGCCACCGTATAGTCACGGAAAAAACCCGCATGGCGATGCCCGAAGTTACCATTGCACTCTTTCCCGACGTGGGTGGCAGCTGGTTCCTGAATCGCATGCCCGGCCGGGTGGGCCTGTTCCTGGCATTAACCGCCGCTGCCATGAACGGGCCAGATTGCATCTATACCGGAATCGCAGACCGCTTTATAGCAAGTACCTTACAACAGGAAGTACTGAGCGAACTGGGCGAATTACAGTGGAATACTGACAGTGAGATGCACGGACAGCAGATCACCCACCTGTTGCGCAAGTTTGAGCAACGCAGCGCTGAACAAAAACCGGCAGGGAACGTGGCGGCCCACTACGACGTTATCCAGGACCTGACAGACCAGGATAGCTTCTACGATATCGTCGATGCTATTACCTCGGTAGAAACGGAGGACACCTGGTTACAGCGGGCCAGCAGCGGCCTCGCCCAGGGCTCTCCCATTAGTGCCAGCAACATCTACCAGGCTCTGCAAGAAACCCTGCATATGTCATTGGCGGAGGTATTTCAGTTTGAGCTGATGCTGGCAACCAATGTTGTTCGCCACCCGGAGTTTGCCGAGGGCGTGCGTGCACTTCTTATCGACAAGGACAAGAATCCGCGCTGGCAATATGCCTCGGTGCGCGATGTCCCAAGACAACTCATGGCCAGCATGATCACACTACCGTGGCCAGAAAATCCATTAGCTAATATCACAGCGCAGTAATTCACCACAGGACACACAACATGGCACAGGTAGCATTTATCGGTTTGGGAAACATGGGCGGCGGCATGGCGGCCAATCTGGTTAAAGCGGGCTTTGAGGTCAATGCCTTCGATCTCGCACCCGCTGCATTGCAGGCGGCGGTGGAGGCTGGTTGCAGCGCTGCAGCCAGTGCTGTGGCCGCTGTAAAGGGTGCGGACTATGTGGTTTCCATGCTACCCAACGGTGCCATTGTCGAAGCGATTTACATAGACGGCGACCAGTTACTGGACGCCATCCCCCAGTCCGCTCTGGTGATCGATTGTTCTACCATAGCAGCACAAAACTCGCGTCGGCTGGCATCGGAGGCGGACAAACGCGGCATCCGCTGTATCGATGCACCGGTATCAGGCGGAGTTGCCGCTGCTGATGCGGGCACCCTGGCCTTTATGTGCGGCGGAACCACTGAAGCCTACGAAGCGGCAGGCCCGGTTCTTTCCGCCATGGGCTCAAAGCTGTTTCTGGCGGGAGGCAGTGGCGCCGGTCAGGTCGCCAAGATGTGCAACAACATGTTGCTCGCAGTTCACATGGTGGGCACTGCAGAGTCTCTTCAGTTGGGCGTGGACAATGGCCTGGACCCCGCAGTGCTGTCAGAAATTATGCTGAATAGCTCCGGCGCCAACTGGTCCCTGGAGAAGTACAACCCCTACCCCGGCGTGATGGAAAATGTTCCCGCGTCGCGCAACTATGAGGGCGGGTTCATGAATATGTTAATGCTGAAAGATTTGGGCCTGGCACTGGATGCAGCCACCGGGAGTAAATCCTCCGTGCCCATGGGGTCACTGGCGCGCAGCATGTATGCCCTGCACGCCGGCAAAGGGAATGAGCTGAGAGACTTCTCCAGTATTATTGAGCAGTTTAAGAAAAAGGTATCAACAAGTTAATTTCTGAGATCCGGTTATGGTTAGATAGTCATGAAACCTTTTTGTTAGGAAAAAACTAAAGCCTTCTTATCTTTTCGCCATTTCCGCCTACCCCAGGGCACCCGCCGAAATGACACATTATAAGCCCTGCTGGTATTGAGCGTTGGTCGATACAGTGACAATCTCATGCAACTGAACGCTCGATTCGTGCACCCCGTTCAACACATTTTCAAAATGATGAATCAATTGGAGTTTATCTGGTTTCTTTTTCGATCCGCTACCGATGTCAGTTAGATCAATAAAAAATTCATCAAACAAGTGCGCAAAGTCGTTAACGACATCAATATTCAAAAACTGCTCATGATTATAAATACTTGGGTAACCGCCCTTCTGTTTATCTACCGTAAATGAAATACCTTTCACATTAGTAATAGACGTAGATTTTTCACATTTCAGCATACAACCGTCTTCGATACTGGGCTTTTTACAGCCGACTGTTTGCTGAAAGAAGCACTGACGACTGGTCATCATTAAAATCGGGTGGTATATGCTGTAAAGCAATTTAAAGTTTTCGGGACGTTTAATAGTACGAATTTGGTTTTTATTGATTTCGTTAGAGATGAAGGCACCCTTGCAATTCAGGTCTTCTCTCAGGGTTAGTAACGCATAAGAATTGGTGGTGTTCAAGAAAGGCCCCGCTATCCAGTC
>QNFP01000494.1 GCA_003645535.1 Gammaproteobacteria bacterium
ATAACCCCGCCCACCTTATGCCCGCCATATTCAGTTCGCCAGTGTCTGCCATGGTTGGGATTAATGTGATTATCGGCTGCATCACCCTGGCGATATTAATGCACACCGAAGGTCGAGAGCTCGGTGTAAAAACATGGCTACCGATTATAGCGATCACATTCGTCGGTATTTCCAGCGGCCTTCCTTTGTATCTTTATTTGCGAGAGCGAGCTAACGAGAGCGCCGCCCGCAACGCGCTATGACCGCTGAGAGCCTTACCTCGTTAGTACAGGCGTACTGTAAACAGGGCCTAGCGCAATTCGCGCCGTAAAATAGTCCGCAGGAACCCTCAGCCGAAATATCGCTCCCTCATAAAACGCAGCAACCTCACAGATAGTCCTCCCCTATCGGGCGAAGGATTTTTACTATCAAACTGTATACGTGCATTATTTTTCATCAGATTGAAATACGTCGCTGGAAGGTAACGCTTCAGTCTCCAAATTATTCTGTCGCGGCGGCGAGCCCCAAGGATATAGTGCTTCCCCTTCCTGGAATCGTCGTAGACGATTGTCGCAATATCATCTGCGGTAATACCTGAACTGGCATGGAGTTTACCCGCTACTTTTACGGCATCAGCATTGCTACTGCGCATACTTTTCAAAAGGTTGCTTTGAAAAAACACAGGGCATACGACAGACACTTTTATCCCGTAAGGCTCTAATTCACTTAGCAGGCCCTCCGACAAAGCCACCATACCTGCCTTGGATACGTTATAGGCTGACATACCCCCCATGTGTAATAACCCTGCCATAGAAGCTATATTTATTAGCATCCCTTTACTTTCTTTCAATAGAGGTACACAAAAATAACAACCTTTAACAGCCCCCATTAAATTAATATCAACTGTCCACTGAAAATCTTTTAGCGGTAAGCTATCGATATCCCCACTCGATGCCACACCTGCATTATTGACTAAGGCATCCAATCCTTCCCAGCGCGTAGTAATAATATTAACCAGCTGCTGCCACTGGTCTTCATTGGTAATATCCAGGTGTTGAAAAAAACAATCGTTACCATGCTGGTCTTTTAGCTGGGAGGCGATCTTGTGGCCTTCTTCATCTTGAATATCAGCAATACATACAGCCCAACCTTCACTGGCGTACTTTTTGGCCATGGCCAAACCCAAACCACTGGCAGCACCGGTAATAAGTATACGTTTCATTTTTAAGCCTTTTATTTCGCGGGTTACTTAATTTGCTTTTACTGCTTTTTTAATTCGATCCTGCCCACTATCGGGCAGTACAAAATATACATGTTTCACCCTTCAACCAGAGGATCATAATCGGCCACTCGTGAGACTGTATTGGAGCCGTTAAAACCCGCGTAAGAACACAATTCAGATATTGACCGAAAATGATCCGCTTATAAAAGACAACATAGCATAAGCTATTTTTGCAGAAATACCCGCCAGCTCTGGGTCATTACTCTGATTAGTCAGTGTAGGTTGCCAGGATTTGCTGGCGGTCCAGTGTAGTCCCATAACAGAAAGAGGCAGAGCAATGTCAGAGCAGACCAAGCCAACGGTGGCCATCAGCGAGCGAATCCTGGACCTGCTGCAAGCAGAAGGTATAGAGACACTTTGGGGAATTCCCGACCCCGGTGTGCAGTCACTGTTTCACGCCGCCAATCGCCGCGGCATGAAGGTAGTGGCCGGTCACCATGAGTCGGCTCAGGCCTTTATGGCTGATGCAGAAGCTCGCATGACCGGCAGGCCGACTATTGTTACTGGCAATCAGGGGCCGGGTGTTGCAAACCTGCTGCCTGCGGCCGTCAGTGCCTCCAAAGAGAAAGTGCCGGTTGTCTTCCTCGCGGAGCAGCGCTCCCGTTTTCTGGATAAGCAGGTGCGCAGGGCCAAGTTTCAGTACACCGACCAGCCGCGTTTTTTTGAACCGGCAATGAAGTACGTGGGCATTATTGAGCACGCGGAGCAAACCGAAGATATTCTCCGTGAAGCTTTCCGTCAGGCGATGACCGGGACGCCCGGTCCGGTGTACGTTGAGTATCCACAGGATCATGTCAATCAGCAGATTGAAGACAAGCCGGTTCTAGCTCCGGAAGCTTACCGCCTGGTAAGCCAAAAGGCAGAGCAGTCTGGTATAGAGGCAGCTGTCGAGCTTCTCGCTGGGGCTGAGTTCCCGATTATTCTGGCGGGTACTGGAATCCACATCGGCCGGGGGCACGACGAGTTTCAGCAACTCGCCGAGGCACTGCAGTGCCCGGTAATTCCCAGTTGGGGAGGTCGGGGGGTGCTCCCCGATACCCATGATCAGGTCATGCCCTGGGGTACCGAGATCTCCGATGAAGCGATCAAAGCAGCCGATGTGGTATTGGCCATCGGCACTGGCATCGGCGAGCCTCTTAAGTTTGGCCGCGGCGGCATTTGGGAGCAGGGCCATGCTGATCGAAAGTGGATATATATAGAGAAAGATGTCCTCAATATTGGTGTCAATCGCCATATCGATGTACCGCTAGTGGGCAACCTGAAGGATATCTGTCCACAGTTGACGACAGCGCTTGCACCGCGCAAAACCTTTGAGCGCCCCCAGTTGCTGAGTGATCTTATCGATCTGATGGTCGCCTTCCGTCAGGGGATTATCGACGAGGCCCCGGATACCTATCCCGTACACCCTGGGCGCATGATAGTGGAGGCCACGCGGGAATCGCCCGATGACCTGATTATGGTGCGTGATGGTGGGTGTACCTGTCTCTGGGAGGGCCTCTACCATATCTTCAAGGGTCGCGATTACCTGGCCA
>QNFP01000495.1 GCA_003645535.1 Gammaproteobacteria bacterium
ATTCTGAGCGGTTACATGGCTTAAAGTACCGCTTATTCTACGGCAGTTCAGAAGAGTGCCTTGTGCGATATGACAATGAGCGTGGCAAGGGTGATCATCGGCATTATCAGGGTTCGGAAGAGCCCTACAAATGGGTATCTGCTGAGCAGTTAGTAGCTGACTTCAAAGCTGATATTGAGCGATTCCGAGGTGAGCGAGATGACTAAAAAACATGTCCATATTGGTACCGAAGCTCCTGAGCGTGGATTTGAGCGGTTTGTGCATGCTTGGGAGAGAGCTGAAAACGGCAGGCAGGGTGAGACCGAAGTTCATCTGAACTTTGAGGCATTACCCATGCTGATGGCCATTTTGACGCCTTGCCGCCTGGAAGCGCTAAAGACTCTGCGTCAGCACGGCCCCCTCAGTATTCGAGCGCTTGCGAAGAAGCTGGGCCGGGATTATAAGAATGTCCATTCAGATTGTCGTGCCCTCGAAGGCGCTGGTTTGCTTGAGCGGACCCCCAAGGATGAGTTGCAAGCCCCATGGGATGTCATTGATGCACATTTTAGCTTAATTGCAGCCTAGCCCCCTTGCATCCCCCAATCTCTTTGTCTAGAATTGCCCGCCTTCATTTGAGGAGCGTTTTTATACCTCATCTGGGGGATATTGGCGGGTAAATTGACTAAAGCTGGTGTAGCTCAGTAGGTAGAGCAGCTGATTTGTAAGACCTCGTAGTCGAAAATATTCCTCCAGTAACTCCAAGAATTGTATCGAGTTTTCCCCGGCAGTAACCCATCAAAAGCCGCTACTGAGCGTATACCGAGCCTGGTGGTGGGATATTTCTGAGTACCTTGTCAGTAAGTTGAAGAGTTGTAAGGTATTTTGGTAACCATATTCCGAACCTCTTCTGAGCTGGCTGGCTGAATGTCTGTTCTCCTACAAAGCGGACATTCGGCTGCTCCAGGTCGGTGTCTGCTATGGGGCCGTTCACACCACAAGCGGTCTAAACGAACCAGCTTATTTTAGCAGTCGTGGGGGCCGCTTTGTGGTTCTGCCAAAAGCGGACATTCTCACAACTCAACATCTCTTTGTCAGATACAAGCCAATCATAAGGCCCACTATCAAGCCGACTCCACCAACGCCAGCGTCGACGGGTGAAACATTTCTTCAAAATCCAGTTTCTTCTTCACCAGCCCCTGCTCGTAGGTGTAGCGCATCACCAACTCCAGCTCTTTGCGGTTGGCCTCGATGCCGTAGGGCCAGAAATTCGTACCCATAATCTCCTGGGTTTGTTTAAACTCCTGCGTAACCCAGGGTAGTGTTACCTTGAGCGAGGTGGTGGTTTCCATATTGTCGTAGGCGATCTGCTTGGCACCGCTGTACATATCAAAGACCGCTTTGGGCAGCGTAGGGTCCGCATCGATAGCATCGCGCCGCACCGCCACCACATGCATGATGGGGAACAATCCCGTCTTCTTGAAATAGTCCTGTTCTGCGGCGCGGGTATCGGGGAACAGGGTTTTGATACGGGAGTCACCGTCTAAAAACGACTGCGGGGTAATGGCTGTTATCAGGGCATCACAAGCCCCGGAGAGCAGTAATTCAGATTCATCCACACCGGGAGGCCCGTTCACCAGTGGAAAATCATCTGGAAAATAGTATTGGCTAAAGCCCTTGTTCAATGCGCCTCCATCTGAAGACTTGGTGGTCTCTATCCACTGCATGTCGTCGGCCTTAACACCGTGCTGGTCGAGCAGAAAGCCGCGAATCCAGGTATTGGCGCTCATGCCATAACCGGGGGTACCGACGCGCTTACCCTTAAGGTCCTCGGGTTTTTTAATACCGGAATCGGCACGGACAAAGATATTGCGGTGTCTAAATGTTCGGGAGATAAAGACCGGAATCAACGCATAGTCACGAAAATCATTATTGATGTATTTGTTCACATACGGGATCAATCCGATCTCGGTGATTTCGTAGGTTTTTTTCGGTCCGAAGGCATGGTCGTTGAGCGCGTAAATATTCTCGTAGTGAAAGCTCACTCTACGGCCGGGAATACCAGTTTTGCCATCCATAATGCCGCGCACCCGGTCGTAGTCGTAGCCGGCCACCTTGATTTCGCTCTGTTCGCTGTCTGACTTGCTAACGCTACCAGCGGCGAGCGCGGCCGGGTTGGCAAACCCCGCAAGGGTGCCTGTGGCACCACCCAGTGCGGCAATTTTCAGAAAGTCACGACGCTTACTATTTTGACTCATATCGCTCTCCAACTAGTGAATTATTAATCGCGCAATCAATAAGGGGAAATACAATTCCCTGTACAAAAAAGGCCATGTAACGCGGCCTTTCTCGGTAGGTTCATTATGAAAAAGTTGGATTCCAGCGGGCACTAGTGCCCCCAGTCTCCCACGGAATCGTCTCCAGGGACTTCAAATTCCAGATACTCTTCCACATCGAAAGGCATAGCATCTACCTCGCGCCTGATCCGCTCGCCGATAGCTACGGTCTCGGGGCGCGCATTGGATAAGCCCGTGTAGGGGACGCCGTGGCCTGAAGACCTATCCGGATACTTTTTCTTAAACAGCTCGTGACGAGCACGCATCCGGTTGAACTGACCCTGGGTATGAATCAGTGGCACTAATTGAGGGTTTTCTTCCCGGGGGTCCTGGTATAGATCATAGTAGGCTTCCGACAAACCCGTGGAAGCGCCCTCGCTGGCCCCTATCCAGTGCCGCTTGTAACGCCCCTTGACCGTTGCTGCCAACTCGTGTCCCGCATAAATATGGACGTAGTCACGGCGGCTGTGGGTGTCG
>QNFP01000496.1 GCA_003645535.1 Gammaproteobacteria bacterium
ATCGTCAGTCTGTTGTTCGTCATCGTATTCTTCAAAATTAATGTACATAATAGCCAGACCATTCTCATCGAGATACTCCTGAATATTAGAAAAACTGGAAATATTGTTTTGCGCTTGCGCAAGACTAAGGATAATACGTGCAGATCGTGAAAGTTGCGCGTCGAACAACTCCTGAGTTTCATAGACCACATCTTTATAACCGAACCAGGTGGTTCCGCCGACGAGGACAGCGGAAAAAATAATGAGGCGAAATAGTAATTGAGTGCGGAGAGAGATATTCATTCTTTAGCAACAATATAACCGATTCCACGTACTGTTTTAATCAATTCCGTACTAAATTTTTTACGCAGATGATGGATATATACTTCGATGGTATTACTCTCAACTTCATCTCCCCAGCTGTAGAGCTTTTGTTCTAATTGATGCCGGGATAATACACGACCCTGATTTATAATGAGCTCTACTAAAAGTGCAAATTCTCTTCGAGATAATTCTACTGCATGATTATCACATTCCACTGTATGGGCAGTCGTATTGATGTCAATGTTTTTGTATTGAATCGTTTCAGATGATTTTCCACGGATGCGTCTAGTTAATGCACGAAGACGAGCACCAAGTTCCGAAAATTCAAAGGGCTTGATCAGATAATCATCCGCACCAGCATCTAACCCAGTAACTCGGTCCGAAATATCATCTTGTGCAGTCAAGATTAAGACGGGGGTATCATCATTCGAGTCGCGCATGACCCGAAGTACATCGAGTCCACTCATTCTTGGTAACCCTATATCAAGAACGATACAGTCATAGTGCGTCGAATCCAGCGCAGCGAGAGCAGATTCACCATTTTTAACCCAATCCACGGCATTTTCTTCACGGCGAAGTCCATCACAAACACCAGAACCAAGTAAGGAATCATCTTCAACAAGTAATATTCTCATTTTCTAGGCCATTGGCAGAACTAAGCTTATAGTTACCTTTCTATATTAAGGTTTCCTTAAAAGTATAAAAAATGTGGTTCCTTAAGATTGATTTAAGAAATACAGGCTAATCTTGCTCTAAACAAACTAAAACAAATATTTATTATGAAACATGTTATCGCATTTGCATTACTCACTTTAGCACTGATAAGCAATAATAGTATCGCAGGGTTTAATCAGGCACCTGAGATAAACCTGCCGGGCAATAATGGTAATGTACAGCTTGAAAAACTCAGAGGAAAAGTTGTATATCTGGATTTTTGGGCGTCATGGTGCCTGCCCTGTAAGAAATCATTTCCCTGGATGAATGAAATACAACAACACTATGCGGACCAGGGTTTTGAAATTGTCGCTATTAATCTGGACAAGGAAAGAAAGCTGGCAGATGAGTTCCTTGCTGAGGTCGATGTGAATTTCACCATTGCTTACGACGAGAGTGGACAAAGCGCTTCTCAGTATAAATTAAAAGGCATGCCGAGTAGTTACTTGATTGGGCGTGATGGAAAAGTTTATGCTTCACACATCGGCTTCAAAGAGAAAGATAAAGAACAATTAGAACAAGCCATTAAAAACCTGTTAAATAAATAATGCGGACCAAAAAATGAAACGAATACTCTTGTTTACATTTATTATTTTCCTCACCGGCTGTAGCTCTATGGGCGTAGAACCCTGGGAGCGAAACAATCTAGCCAAATCTGAAATGGCACTGGATAGTGATCCATTAACATCCGCATTGGATGATCACATCTATTTCAGTAAGGAAGCATCGAGTGGCGGCCGTAGTTTTGGCGGTGGCGGTTGTGGTTGTAACTAGGATTACTCTCTCATGAAAAAACATCATAAAATAAAATTAGCACTTGCTACAGCAACAACTTCACTTTTGGGTGTGACAGCAAATGTACACGCAGAACATTCACCTGATATCGGCGACTGGGATGTTGATGCAGCGATATTGTATTACACCGAAACAGACCGAGTCAGTGCAGTCGAACCTGTTATAAGCGCAACAAAACAACTAGATACTGATGAAACCCTATCGTTGAAATTAGTCTTGGACTCTCTGACTGGAGCATCAGCCAATGGTGCTGTGCAGGCAAACACACCGCAGACCTTCACTACACCATCAGGTAATAGCAGCTACACCACACCAGCAGGTGAAACGCCGTTAGATGATACCTTCCTTGACACGCGGGTCGCATTAAGCGCGAGCTGGGACATGCCGCTTTCGCGTAGAGACAGGTTGATTTTGGGCGGTAACATCTCAACAGAATACGACTACACATCGATCGGTGCCAGTTCAGTATACACACATGACCTCGTTGGTCGTAACACCACTCTGAGTGCTGGTCTAGCAGTCGCGAGTGATACAATCGAACCAGAAGGAAACATCCCTACACCGTTTGGCGTTATGCAGCCTGCTGGTCAGGCGCAACCCAGAGGAAGCTCATCGGAGACGAAAACAACCTTTGATATTTTATTAGGCATGACACAGATAATTAATAAAAACAGTTTGATACAGTTTAACTATTCCTATAGTCAGGCTGATGGGTATCTAACTGACCCCTTTAAGGTTATCAGTATTGTGGATACAAATGGGGCACCGGTTGTTTTACCAGGAACAACGGATTCATCTAAAGTTGTTTATGAGAACAGACCAGATTCAAGAACAAAACACAGCATATTTACGCAATACAAACATTTTCTGACCGGAGATGTATTTGATATATCCTATCGTTACATGTTTGATGACTGGGAGATCAACTCTCACACGGTAGATTTTAGATACCGTTGGAAGACATCCGACACCG
>QNFP01000497.1 GCA_003645535.1 Gammaproteobacteria bacterium
AACATCATCTCAGGATCAGCCTGTTGTAAGATACCTCCCTTGGTAATGACACCATAGGTTGCCCGGAATATTGAGGCAATAATTGCAACAGAAAAGAACAAAATAAAAGTTCGATTCTCACGATCAGGAGGTGCCTTCTGATAGAGTAGAAACACACCGCAAAGCCCCATCAGTATCCCTGCCACCTTGAATGTTCCTACTGTTTCCCCGAGAAAAACAACGGAAAGAAGGATAACCCCTATGGTATTCAACCGGTAGATGGTAGAGCCAAGACTAACATTGATATGAGTCAAGCTTTCAATCAACAACAGGTTAGATAGAGTCAGGAAAACTCCTGCTGAAAGACCGAACAGCAGAGTATTCTTATCTAAAATAAACGGCGTATCCTTAAACCAGAAGGTCGCAGACTGTAGAATTGTCCAGACAAGACCGATGCCAAGGACATACATTCCACGAGAGCGCTCTTTTGCTGAATAACGCTTGAAGACAACATCGTTAAGACCAGCAAAAAACATGCTTAAAGTAGCAAACAGAATTGGTGAGTCAGGGAGTGTTATCATGGGCCAATGCTTTTGTTCCGTTTGCTCTCTCCTGCAACAGTTCTTTTGAAAACCGACATAAATAAGATGTTGGTTATTATACTCAGTCTTGGGTTGTGGTCAAAGGAAGGGCTTTACTATGTCGTCCGATAATATTTGATGTGCTCGGGATCGCCTGAAATGCAAAATTCTTACAGCTCCTGCTCTATAAGAAAGTATTCGCAGCTTATCATGCGGCCTGAGCCTCGAAATTTTGGAACAAGTTCCGGCCTGTCTCTGAATTACTTCTCTTGGTGTGGTACGACTACAATCCCGGATTCCGTTACTGTGTAGCCATGACTCCGGTCGGCCTCCTGATTGTAGCCGATGGTCGAGCCGTCGGGAATCACCACGTTCTTATCGATAATCGTCTTGCGGATCTTGACATTCCGACCGACTGTGACATTTTCAAAGAGGATGGAGTCTTCGACCAGGCTGTAGCTGTTAATCTTGCAGCGCGGTCCGATAATAGAGCGACGGACAGTGCCTCCGCTGGTGATGCATCCAGCGCAGACATAAGAGTCGATGTTTTGTCCGCGGCGGTCGTCATCATCAAAAACGGTCTTGGCTGGAGGCAGGTTCCCCTGGTTGGTCAGAATTGGCCACTCGTAGTTGTAAAGATTTAACTGCGGTGACACGTTGATAAGATCCATGTTCGCCTCATAGTAGGAGTCGAGGGTCCCCACATCCCGCCAATAGCCCCGTTCCTCTTCCCTCATCCCTGGGGTCACATTGTCGTTGAAATTGTAGGTAAAAACCCGATCGCCGTTGGTCAGCATCATCGGGATAACATGCTTGCCGAAATCTAGATCCGCGTGTGATTTCTTCGCCTCTTGCAGCACTTCGATCAGTTTCCGGGTGGGGAAAATGTAGTTGCCCATCGAGGCGTAACAGGTCTCTCGTCCCGGAATCCGCTCCGGGACCACAGGCTTTTCAGCAAAACCATTGACCCTGGACTCTTCGTCCACGGAAAAAATTCCGAATCGACTGGCTTCTACCACCGGAACCTCCAAGGCGGCAATGGTAATGTCTGCCTTGTTCTTGCGGTGGAAGTTAATCATCTGGGTGATGTCCATCTTATAGATGTGGTCACCGCTGAAAACCGCGACGTATTCTGCGTCGGTCGATTCAACGAAGCGCAGATATTGGAGGATCGCGTCGGCCGTCCCTTTGAACCACTCCTCGCTTTCGCTTCTGGTCTCTGGAGAAATGTCCACGTAGAACTCACCCAGTCCTGTCCATTTACCCCAGGATTCCCGGATGTGCTTGTTGAGTGAGTAGGCCCGGTACTGGGTCAGAATGTAGACCTTCTTGATCCCGGAGTTGAATAGGCTGGAGAGGACGAAATCGATAATTTTGTATTTTCCGCCGAAAGCAATACTTGGCTTGGCTCGGCGCAGAGTCAAAGGGCTGAGCCGTTCCCCTTTGCCTCCGGCCAGAACCATTGCAATAGTACTTCTCCCCACATTATCCATGGCATGCATAAGTTCTTCTCCTTGCGAAACAAGCCTTTTACTGACGCTGTCTCCTCTATTCTGACAAATACCTTTTCAAATGCAAGGTAAACGTGAATATGAAAATCGAGATACCGAAACGGGCAGGGGCTGTCCTGAGTTAGGGAGGGTATTCGCAGTTCTCAGAACTCCTGACTAATAAGAACATAACCACCTGATTCTGGGGACATAATACCTATTCTAATTTTCGACGTCTTCCCGGAGACCTCATCCTCAACGTTCTCCCAGACAAAACCTCTAGACGCAGAACAAATCGGTCGTCACCAGCAGGCCGGCCAGCCCTTGTCTTTTTCCTCAGGTTTCGTTCAGTTTCTTCGTCTGTCGCAACAAGAAAATCAGACCAGTTATTAACCATCTGGGGGAGTTTGCTCTCAGGAATGGCGATCAGATGGACATGGTTCGTCATAAGGCACCAGCCCAGAAAAGTGACACCAAACCGGTTTGACTCTTCCGCCATAAACTGCAGATAACTGAACCGATCTTGATCATCTGTAAAGATGTCCATGGAACGGACACCGCGCTGGGTAATGTGGTGAGGATAGCCTGGTACAACCAGACGAGAAAGACGTGGCATGATATTCCCTCCATTTATAACAATTCATAAAACAGAACAGGGGTCAGCTTATAGAAACTAACCTCTGATGGCAACTTGACTTACATTAGAATAGGTATTATGTCCCCCGATTCC
>QNFP01000498.1 GCA_003645535.1 Gammaproteobacteria bacterium
GGCCGGCGTTGATCAGTCTGACCTGGGAATTGTAGCCTTTATCGGCCACCAGCAACACTTCACAGCAATTACCGCTCAGCAATCACCGGCCAAAGGAATTGATTTTTTGTCCCATCACCCTACACTGCCAAAGCTATGACTATTCTCGACATGCTTCGCCGCCTCATCGCCTGCAACTCTATTAGCAGCGTCAACGCCGACATTGACCAGGGCAATCGGGACGTCATCGACATACTGGCTAACTGGCTTGATGACCTGGGCTTCCACACAGAAATCATGTCCCTCGCTCACCCACGCAAAGCCAATCTGATCGCAACACTGGGTAGCGGCCCTGGCGGCCTGGTACTGGCTGGCCATACCGACACTGTACCCTGTGATGACAAATTGTGGCGGCAATCTCCTTTTGAGCTCACCGAAAGAGACAATCGTTTCTATGGCCTGGGGGTTTGCGATATGAAAGGGTTTTTCCCCCTGGCTATCGAAGCGGCGAAACAATTTACGGCTCGTCCTCTACAGCAACCATTGATTATCCTCGCCACTGCAGATGAAGAATCTTCCATGGCCGGGGCCAGAGCTCTGGCCATGGCCGGCAAGCCGAAAGCCCGGTACGCCATTATCGGCGAACCCACCGGAATGAAACCGGTGGCGATGCATAAGGGAATACTCATAGAAAAACTGGTGATCCATGGCAGATCCGGTCACTCCAGCAATCCGGCGCTGGGTAACAATGCCATGCATACCATGCACGATGCCATCAGTGTGCTGCGAACCATGCAAGCGGAACTGAAAGAACGTTATACCAACCCTTTATTTGCCGTCGATTACCCGACTTTGAACCTGGGTTTCATCCATGGCGGCGACAACCCCAACAGAATTTGCGGCCACTGTGAGCTAGGCTTTGAGATACGACCATTACCGGGGATGAACATCGATGAACTCCATGCAATGATCACCCAACGACTATCGGGTTTAGGCGAAAAGGAGGGCACCGAGCTTTCCCTGCAGCACTTCGGCGTACCCGCATTTGCCGCTGATGAACAAAGTGAACTGCTTGCCTACTGTGAAAAGCTAACCGGCCACAGTCGCGGCTCTGTCGCGTTTGCCACCGAAGCCCCCTACCTGCAGCAGCTCGGCATGGACGTGCTAGTCATGGGGCCGGGTAATATTGACCAGGCTCATCAGCCAGACGAGTACCTGGCTACCGAACGCATTGAGCCAACAGTTAAACACCTGGTCCAACTGATCGAAAAATACTGTCTTTAGACAATACTTTCCTTACCCACTAAGTAGTCCACTAAGTAGTCCATTAAGTTAGTCCATTAAGCCCGCCCCCTACTGGCCCTGATAGTTGATGAGTCATACTGATATAATCGCTCAAAAAGCTAACCAATTTCTTGAATACCCAGCGGCAGGCTCATGACTGATTACGTGAAATTTTTTCGCGACACCTCACCCTATATAAATATGCACAGGGGTAAAACATTTGTTTTAGCGCTGCCAGGAGAAGGCATTCGCAATGACAATTTTGGTCATATCATTCACGATATTGCCCTGCTGAGTAATCTGGGTATCAAAATCGTGCTTGTCCATGGCGCTAAACCGCAGGTTGATAAAAAACTCGCGCAAGGCAATGTCATACCCCGGTTCGCTCCCCTCCATGACTCCCAGAGCCAGGCCACCTTCGAGAAAGACACGCGAATTACTGATAGTGGCACCATGTCCTGCGTCAAAGAAGCGGTAGGCGGTACAACCATCGCTATTGAAGCCCTGCTATCCATGGATTTGCCCAATTCGCCGATGCAGGGGGCACGCCTTCGTGTCATCAGCGGCAACTTTATTACGGCTAAACCACTGGGTATCCGCGCTGGCATCGACTTCCATCATAGCGGCGAAGTACGAAGAATTGACCGCGCTGGCATAAAACGCCAGCTCGAGGACGGTGCTATCGTGCTCCTCAGCCCACTGGGATATTCACCTACTGGCGAAGCATTCAATTTGACCTGCGAGGATGTCGCCACCCAGACTGCTATTACCCTGGAGGCAGAAAAATTAATCTATTTTTGTCGTGAAAGGGGCATATTAGATGATCAGGATGCGTTGGTAAAAACCATTGATATGGTCGATGTGCGACCCTGGCTTAGACAGCTTAACGAGCAAGTACAGCTCCGTGACGCACTACAGGCCGGATATGATGCCTGCCTGCATGGAGTGCCACGCAGTCATCTCATCAGCTACGCAGAAGACGGCGCTTTGTTGCGAGAACTATTTACTCGCGAAGGTGCAGGAACACTACTCTCGCACCACGGCGGTGAAACTATTCGCCAGGCCACCATCGATGACGTCGGCGGTGTGCTGGAGCTGATCACACCGCTGGAGGACTCAGGCATACTGGTCAAGCGCTCACGGGAATTACTTGAAACAGAAATTTCGCGCTTCCAGGTCATGGTACACCCCGAAGGAATGATTATTGCCTGCGCTGCGCTGCATCCGTTTCCTGACACGGATTCCGGTGAACTGGCATGCGTAGTGAGCCATCCGGATTTCCACAAGCGTGGACTTGCCGCCAGATTACTCCAGTCAATCGAACAGAAAGCCAGAGATGAGCACCAGTTACATAAGTTATTTGTGCTGACCACGCAAGCAGATCACTGGTTTCAGGAACAGGGTTTTAAAGCATCTTCGCTGGATGAACTACCGACAGAAAAAGCAGCGCTCTACAATCTGCAAAGAAATTCAAAAATACTGGTGAAAACACTTTGATGTTAGCCACTAATACA
>QNFP01000499.1 GCA_003645535.1 Gammaproteobacteria bacterium
CGCAAGATACGAGTTCATGAATTGATCAGAGGTTCCCCAAGTAATAAATTTATCGTAAGCAATAAATCTGCCCATCTAAAAATGTTAACGCCCGGTTCGAGTATTCAAACCGGGCGTTAGCGTTGCTACTGTTATTGTGAAAAGTTATAGCCGGCGGTCTTTCACCTTGCCCGCTCGGTTATTAGATGGGAAGGTTGTAACACTCCGCCACGTTGTCGTGGAGAATCCAGTCCTTTTCTTTCTGGCTTAAATCCTGAGTATGTTCAGCCAGCATTTGCTGTGACCATGGCCAGGTAGAATCACTGTGAGGGAAGTCATTGGCCCACATTAAACGCTGCGGGTTCATATCATCGCGGTATTTGAAGGCTGTCCAGTCATCCTGAAAGGTCAGGTAGATATTATTCAGGAAGTATTCGCTAGGCATTTTTTCCAGAGGTGGGGCCTTCATCCAGAAGCGGTGGCGGTTATACGCGTGATCCATACGCGCCACGAAATGTGGTACCCAGCCCGCGTCAGCTTCGGCGCAAACCACTTTTAATTTGGGATGACGTTCAAATACGCCACCAAATACAAAGGTGCCCATAATATCCTGGCAGCTGCGCATGATACCCAGGAAGCCATTAATTTTTGGGCCCCGTTGCTTCAAAGAGTCAGCTTTGGACGTCAGTATGTGAAATGACAGGGGCAACTCAAGATCGACAGCAGCTTCCCATAAGGCGTCGTACATGGGGTCATCGTAGTCAGCTTCCGGCGGATTGCCGGTCATCATGACACCGACATAGCCACGTTTTTTGGCATCTTCCAGTTCTTTGATGCCTTCATCTACGGATCGCAGTGCCACCTGGCCCAGGCCAAATAGACGATTCTCCGGCGCATCGCCGATAAATGTTTCAAGCCAGCGGTTATAGGCATTGAAACACGCAACCTGATAATCAGTGTCGGGATGATTACACAGCAACATACCGGCAGTAGGGTAGATGATTTCGGCAGAGACGCCGTCACGATCCTGGTCGGCAACACGGTAAGCACCGTTCCAGGCACTTTTGGGTAAATCCTCAAATTTGATGCCGCCCGGCTTTAGTTCCTCAGGCGCTTTACCTGCAGCAGCAGAAAGCGCCATTGGTACCGGCTGCTTGAGCCCATCAACAATAAAAACATCCCCGTATCTTTCGTGATTCTCTACGCGCGGAGCCCGATCTTTAAAGGCTGGGTCAATAAAATCGATATAACAGTTGGGCGGCTCAGAAATATGAGAATCCGCTGAAATGATGGGTTTAGACATAATTTATCCTTTTAGGTAATTGCGACTATAAGTATTGAAATTGACAGGGGTATCGCCTGGGTCAAACTGATCTTGCAGAGCACCTGCATCGCGGCTGTTTAGTCTGGCCCTGATTCGTGCTTGTCAATATCCAGTAAAATTAAGTTGTCTAAGTAAAGCGTAAAAAAGCTGATATTGCTAGTTTTTGGTTATTTTTGTGGCAGCGCCACCGGTCAGCTAACGAAAATTCGCCTAATTGTCGACGCCATATTCATTGGGATCCTATTCGTCGGTACCTTTTTATTGGTCGGTACCTTTTTATTGGTCGGTACCTTGTTTCTCGGCACTTTATTCGTCAGTATCTTGTTTCTCGGTACATAGCACGCAGCGTGTGCTCGTTGGATCGACAGCCAGTCGGCGGGCATCTATTTCTTCACCGCAGATAAAACAGCAGCCATAGTCGCCAGAGTTGATACGCAATAGAGCCCCGTCCGTTTTGGTGAGCTGACGCTCGGTTCGTCGAGCAGTCTCCAGGGCCATTTGCTGCCCCTGCATGGCATCCATTCGCGAAAGTCTGCCAACTCTAGCCTGATCCAGCTCCACTGGTTCGCCAGTTTCCATGAATGTTTCTTTCAGTTCTTCCAGCTCTGATTTCAGGCGTAGTAGCTCTTCTTTGGCGTGTTCTAGCTCATTTTCGTTCATTGGTGCTCTCGACCCCTGTCGTGTATGAGTGCCAACTGATGACGGTTAGTTGCTGGTGAAAGGTGGTATGGCATTGTACGCAATATTCTGGTGTTGTTAATAAATAATCCGGTGTTGTTAATAGACGGAGGGCTGATTTGCCAGCGAGCGATTACCTTTCATAGTTTGCCAGTGGTAAATGTTGGGTGTGTAATTTCAAATTACCAGTGGTGCTTTTATGTAACAATAGCGCCGCTGCGCAATAAGCCCAATTTATTAATCCCAGGTTAGACGTGCCTATACTAAAAAAATTAGCTGCTATCTGCTTTGCCATCGCTTACTGGTTAAGTCCTCAATTAATGGCTAATCCGCTTGATGGCGTTGCCTATGTTGGCGCTGAAACATGTAGTGGCTGTCACCAGAAGCAGCATCAACAATGGCAGCAATCTGACCACCACAAAGCAATGCAGGTGGCTACCGCTGATTCTGTGCTGGGGGATTTTTCCAGCGTTACGCTAAGTTATCACGACATAAAAAGCAGATTCTATAAGAATAAAAAACACTACTATGTCGATACGCTGGACAATGCCGGGGCAACGAGCACCTTTGAAATTAAATACACCTTTGGTTTTTATCCCCTGCAACAATATCTGCTTGAAACCAAAGATGGCCATATACAGGCCTTGAATACGGCCTGGGATAGTCGTAGCGAAGAAGAGGGCGGTCAGCGTTGGTTTCACCTGCAGCCCGACGAAAATATTACACCCGAGCATCCCTTTTTCTGGGCACGTCATTTTCAGAACTGGAATAGCCGCTGTGCCAGTTGTCATTCGA
>QNFP01000500.1 GCA_003645535.1 Gammaproteobacteria bacterium
AATCTCTTCGGGTTCTATTCCCCGCCGCTTGCGGCGTAAACTGAACGGATGAGCGAATATATCCATAAAAGTCACAATGCAACAGTCCTCTTGTATCATTTGGTATTTCCGGCAAAGTATCGCCGAGCCATTATCGATAAGGGAGTTGATAGAGCGCTATCAGAAATATGTCTTGAGATTGAAAAGCGCTATGAGGTTCAGTTTTTGGAAATCGGTGCAGATAAGGATCACGTTCATTTTTTAGTCCAGTCCGTACCGAGCTATAGCGTTATGAAATTGGTGACGATGATAAAGAGCTTAACCGCACGGGAAATATTCAAGAAATGTCCACATATAAAGAAGCAGCTATGGGGAGGCGAGTTTTGGTCAGATGGTTATTTTGCGACGACGGTAGGGAAGCATGGTAACGAAAAGATGATAGGGGCCTATGTGAAAAATCAAGGAGAGGAATATACGAAGCTCCATGAGAACTATCAGTTAGCATTGTTCTAAAAATACCCCGCTTTCGAGTGAAACAAGAAAGTCGAGCGCTAGCGAGAGGGCTTGCCCCGGGGATCTTTATTTTACGTCTGCCATTTATGTTTCATGGCGTCCCGAGTTTTCCTTCGCGTTTACTAAAGGCTCCTGTTTTTAATGCTGTGTTTTGTTAAAGGTGGCTGCTGGCCGCCGTTAAGCTGGATGAGTTGTTCTTCCAGGCGAAGATCATCAAGGGTCATGCGTTCCCGGTGGCGCAGGTAATCGAGCCAGTTTTCTATGACGATGGTTTCTGTAAAGTGGCCGGTCTGATCTTCGTGCAAATACCAGGACAGGGCGCCATTGCATTTGCGTATTGCGCGGATGCTTTTCATTAAACGCTGGAAGGCGTCTCTATTCGGTTCATCGATATGATATTTGCGGGTTACCGTGACGGGACCTTCCATGTGGTCTATGTTGTCACTGGCCCGGGGCAGTAAGTGTTCAGCTGGTGTGTGATCGCGATCTCGATTGCCCAATGGCAACCAACGGCTTAATAATATGGTGGCCAGAGCGCCAAGTCCGGCTATGGCCATACTACTGGCAATGCTATATCTATCGGCAAGATAGCCCCAGGCAGCGCTGCTGGGTGTGGCGCTGACGCCGTAGCCAAGCATCACGATAGCGATAGCCCGGGCTCTTACCCAATCGGGGACTGTAAGCTGGCAGGAGACAATAAGAACAGAGAACGTGGTAATCCAGGCGAAGCCGAGCAGTATGGTGATCAGGCTGACCATCCATAATTCAGTGGCACTTGCCAGCAGTAGCAAGCCGCACCCGTAACACGCAGAACTGACGGTGAATAATCGGTCTCGTGACCAACTTCTGTAAAGTTGCGGCATGATCATGGCACCGGCCACAGCGCCTATACCGGTCAGCGCCATTAATGTGCCATAAGTTTGGGCGTTAGCACTGAAGTCGCGAATAAGTAGGGCGGGTATCAGCGACCAGAAGGCGCTGGCAAAAATAAAAAAAACGATGCATCTGATTAAAATTACACGCAGGTCACGATCATGAAGAGCGTAAACCAGTCCGCCACGCAGTGCCTTTGTAAACCGCTCTGGGGGTAGTTTGCTCTGGATGCCCATCTGTTTTGGAAAACGCATATAGAGAATAGCGGTGATCACTATAAAAGACAGGGCGTTGATGGCGAAAACCACATGGGGGCCGGCGAGGGCGATGATTAGACCACCTGCGGCAGGACCAATAGCTTTACTGGCATTTGTGCTCAGTGAATTTAAAGTGACGGCGTTATGTAGTTCTGCTTTGGGGACAAAGCCTGGAATACATGCGGAGAACGCCGGTCTCATCATGGCGTTACCGGTGGCCAGTGAAAAAGTCAGTATCAACAACCACCACTCGGTAGCCAGCTCGCGATAGGCGAGCAGTGTCAGTATGGTGGCTGATATTAGCATCCAGATATGCAGAACGAGCAGCATTCTACGCCGGTCAAATATATCCGCGAGCGCCCCGGCCGGATAGGACAGGAATAAAAATGGCAGCGTCGTGGCAGTTTGAATAAGGGCAATCATGAGGTTTGACGCCGCCATGCTAGCCATCATCCAGGTGACACCCACTTCGTTCATCCAGGTGCCAATATTGGATGCGGTAATAGCAATCCACATAGCCCGGTAGAGCGGATATTTTAATGGTGACCAGACGTTGTTGTTTAACTGCATGTTGATTTTTGGGGCTCTACATCTGGCTACGCGAGTTTATTCTCGCTGGTAAGACGTGACGGCGTGATGAATATAAAAAGCCCTGCACCAGGAGCCAGTCGGATGTAGTGCGATTGAGTTGTCTATCGTTGGCTAGCCGGCCATTATACGGTAAACCGATGGTGATATTTTTTTACTGGGTATTGGCCGGTTTCATATCGTATTAACTGGTTGGAAATCATTGATCGATGAGACAAATAGAGATTATTGAGGGCTGGAAGTTAGTGCAGACTGGAGGGTATTGAGTGTGCGGAGGGTATAAAGTCGAGACTTTATGAGTGCTGGTTTTCTGTATTGCCCAGTCCTTGCCAGCGCTTAACCAGGGATGTTTCGATACCGAAATAATCGAGTGTGCGGCCAACGGTTTGATCGACCATCTCGGTGATGCTGGCGGGAGCATTGTAAAACGACGGTACCGGTGGCGCGATGATGCCACCCATTTCAGTGACTATTGCCATATTGCGTAAATGTACCAGGTGTAGCGGGGTCTCTCTTGGTAACAGCACCAGCTTGCGGCGTTCTTTAAGGGTGACATTGGCC
>QNFP01000501.1 GCA_003645535.1 Gammaproteobacteria bacterium
GAAAGAACGACTTTCTTGAAGGCGGGGTGCGTGTTCCTGCATTTGCTTACTGGCCGGGTGTCATTGAAAAAGGCGCTGTTGTGCATGACATTGTACATGTAGCCGACCTGTTCACTACATTTGCCCGTCTGGGTGGGAAGATGGATGCCATCCCGACAGATCGTGTAATAGATGGTATTGATCAAACTGCACTATTGCTTAATGGCGATGGTCACGGAAGACGCGATCATGTGTTTATTTACCAGGGTGAAGTACTCTCTGCCATCGTCAAGCAGCAATACAAGCGGCATTTTACCGGTGCGGCGCCAGGTCTGGCAGGGAAATATTTTTTTGATCTGGACAAAGATCCCAGAGAAGAGCATCCCCTCATGGCCCAGTTCCTCTGGGCATGGCCGGCGTTTGATCATATGAAAGAACGGCATGAAGCACAGATCGCGCAGTATCCGCAAACACCAGTAGCACGCGGTGAAGCTTACACCGGTCTTGAGCTTCTCAAGAAATAGGGGTGTACCCAATTCAGGATAAGTTATAATAAACCATCGGCGTCGGAGCGTTTCCGGCGTCGATGGTTATGTAATAATAAAAAGAATTAATTATGAACAAATATATGCAGTGTTTGGCTGGCGTAGTGCTCAGTCTGGTGGCATTTGCTTCCATTGCTCAAGGTGGCGGTCTCTGGTTGTATGAAGTTGCTACACCCAATTTGGGAACGGCGGGTGCTGGTCAGGCGGCATTGGCAGCAGATGCTTCCACAGCCTTGAGCAACCCTGCTGGTATGACTCATCTTGATCGTTCACAGATGCTTATAGGCTTTCAGGCACTTTATTATGATAATAAATTTGATACAGAGAGTGCCGGTTTTGGTGGAGGTAATGGAGGTCAGGCCGGTGGGTGGATACCTTCCGGGAGTTTCAGTTATGTCCATGATGTTTCCACTGATCTAAAATTTGGCCTCTTTACCGGCTCATATTTTGGTCTTGGTTTGGAACGCGATCAAAATTGGTCGGGCCGTTATTATAACACTGAGGCTGAGTTTGTAACCTATCTTGTCAATCCAAGTGCGGCCTATCGAGTTAATAACTGGCTATCCCTGGGGGCTGGTATTGATCTCATTTATGCTGAGTTACATCAGGAGGCGGCAGTAAACAATAGCGCTGTTCCCGGTCAGGCAGGGCAAGCAGATGGTGAGCTTGAAATTGATAATAATGATGTGGCTTATGGTTTTAACCTTGGGATAATGCTTGAACCGCAGGAGGGGTCACGACTTGGATTAACCTATCGTTCGGAAGTGGATCTTGAATTTGAAGATACGGTGAACCTTACGGGAATTGGCAATGTACTCCAGGGTATCTTAGATAATTCAGGTCTCGCCGGAAGTACAGTTGATATGGACATGACCATGCCCCGGGCTGTGATGTTAAGCGGGTATCAGCAAATAAACAAACGTTTGGCCCTCATGGGCAATATTGGCTGGCAAGATTGGAGTGCTTTTGGTTCCCAGGACTTTACGCTTAATGCCACTACTTCTACGTCATTTACCAAGGATCTGGACTATGACGATACATATCATTTTGCCTTAGGTGCTCAGTATCTTCTCTTTGAGGATTGGTTATGGTCTGTTGGTGTTGCCTATGACACTTCTCCTGTTGATGACGATGATCGAACACTTGATATGCCACTTGACCGGCAAATACGTATTGGTACAGGAGTGCAATATACCTTGAATGCCGATATGACCATAGGGCTTGCCTACGAATATTTAGATCTGGGTGATGCAAAAGTAGATCTACAGGGTGGAAATCTCAATGGAGATTTTAAGGGTGAGAATGATACCCATGTACTTCATTTTATTGCTGTGAGTCTATCCTATAAGTTTTAAGATTTATTTACATACTTAAGTTGAATCAAAATATTGGATTTACATTCATTTTTGTTGGAGACTTGACGGGTCTTTAAATTTATTGGGTATTGTTTTCTTTAGCCTGCGGCTGTTCTTCAAGAATCTGTATTAAAAGCTTTTCTGCTTTTTTATTTTTCCCTTGGGCATTAAATAATATGGCCAGATTATTTTTAGCAGGAAAAAACAGATCTATCTTCCAAGGGTTTTTGAAGGAAATTCCCCAAAACGTTTTTTGTAAGCCTGTGAAAAGCGTCCAAGGTGATTGAAGCCATATTCCAAAGCTATGGATGAAACAGAATCTTCCGGATGTTGTTTGAGTAGCTTTTTTCGAGTACCCTGCAGTCGTTGCTCGGTTAAAAACTCCATTGGTGTATAACCCCGTGCGTTTTTAAAGGCTAGAAAAAGTACGCTTCGACTACAGTCACAAATTCGGAGCAAATCAATAATTGTAACTGATTCATTTAAATGAGCTCTCATATACTCTTCAGCACGCCGGACCAGACCGGGTGCAACCTGATTGTGATAATTTTTAAATAGTTTTTCACTCTGATTATGAGGTAAAGAAAGCAAGGCAGTCAGTAGCATATGATTGTAGTTTCTAGACAAACCGGGATTTTTCAGTGCCTGGTCATTATGTTCAAGTTCATAAATCAAGTAGTTCATCATTCGTTTCAACATGGCCCCAGGGCCATTAGCTAAGTCGATGATGTCTTCGAAGATAAGATGACCCCGATGATACTGGGCGGTCAGTTTTTCAAAATGATGCTGTAAGTCTGATAGAGACGTTCGCAGGGCAAGGGTTTTAGAACCCTCAGAACGTTCGATTCGAAACTGCTTTGGGGATACTATCATAGTGGC
>QNFP01000502.1 GCA_003645535.1 Gammaproteobacteria bacterium
AAACAAATTACAACAGCTATAGACAACAACAAAAAAGTATTCCTTTATAACAAAGCTTACGAAGTTATAAAAAGCACACACGGATCTCACGTTGAATATTTGATTAAATGTACTATGAATGATTATCATAATAGGCTACTTGATAATGAGATAAGCAACTACAATTGGTTAAAGCTAAATAGTTGGCTAACCAAAACAATAGACACCTTAGAGGGAGACAATAATGATTAGATTCTTAATAAATGTTACAGTACTTTTGTTTATGCTAACATTGGTCCAATACATGTAGATCTTTATATATATCTTTATATATATCTTTATATAGTACTTAGAGCGCCATAATAACAGGGCTATTCGGTCCAACCTACACACACCTAAATTGTCTAAATTACTCAACGCTCTAAGTACTGCATTTTGGTGCAATTAGTGCAATTTGGTGCAATTAGTGCAATTTTCATGCCAACATTTTAACTATCCACAGTATACCACAGATAGGCGATTTTTACAATAGGCGATTATATTTATATGGCATGGGTATTGCATAGGGAGCTAGATTTATCTAGTGGAGGAGTTGACAATGGAGATGCCATACAAGGCGCTGATGTTGATCGTAAGACGTTTGACCTGATATGTGAGGTGGTGTTAGGGCATTAAGTGTGTGAGGTTTTAGGGTTGAGATAGGGCATTGCAGTGAGGTCTGTTGTGAGGTTTGTTGTGAGGGCATACCCCCTTACCCCGGGTTTAGGAGTCCCTTGGATCTGAGCGGATACCTATACCCAACACAGACACCTCCTCATTTTCTCTCAAAACACCTTGCATCTCTCAAAACACCTTGCATCGATCAAAATCTCTCAACCTAAACCCTATCGATCAACCCCCACCACCCTTCTTTTTCCAAGTGTCCGTAATCTCATATATATATTTTTTTTTTCAGTTTTGCATTGAAATACAAAAGGTGATGCAACTCTCCGTTTTCATTCAGGTTGTTCTTTTTTTCCCCCAGGGCAGAAAACTTTTCTTGAAAACTTTTTCTGACAGACCCCAAACATCTCAACCCAAATCCTGCATTCACTTGGCTCTTTCCTAATATCAAAGAGATGCACTTCAGTTAGCTTTTTTTACCCCCGATTAATCCCGAAAGCAACCGCCCACTCCAGCCCAAAAATTTCGACCTACCACTTACCGTCAAAAATGTCATTAATAAACCTGGCTAAGAACTCGTCTTCCTGAACCCGTCCCTTCCGGTCTGATAATCCTTTTCTTGCGCTCATCAGGATCTCTGTAAGATGACCCTTTGTTAACTTAATCTCACGAGTGTCTTTTTCCATAATCAATTTGCACTTGCGATAACCGGGAATTTTGGGTTCAATCTCTTTAAACACGCCGTCTCTAAACCAACCCTCTTTTGTAACAGTGTTTGGTTCTTTTTTAAGAACAACAGCTTCATCTTGGACTGGTGTAATGTAATGAGCTGAGCTGTCATTAGCTTCATTATCTCCACCAACAGAGTCTTTTTTTTCAAGACTAGATTTTCCATAAATTTTTTCATTTTCATAAACAAGAGCATCATCACAAACTGTAGTATTTCCATAAACCCTAGCATCATCACAAACTGTAGTATTTCCATAAACTTTAGCATTTCCATAAACCCTAGCATTTCCATAAACCTGAGCACCACCTGAAACTTTAGCGTTTCCATAAACCCTAGCATCATCGCAAACTGTAGTGTTTCCATAAACCATAGCGTTTTCATAAACCCTAGCATTTCCATAAACCTGAGCACCACCTGAAACTTTAGCGTTTCCATAAACTTTAGCATCGCCGAGGACCCAGACATCGCCATAAACCCTAGCGATGCCTGTAATAACAGCATTTTCACAAACAAGAGCATCACCATAAACCTGAGCACCACCATAAACCTGAGCATTTCCATAAACCCTAGCGTCATCACAAACCGTAGCGTCATCACAAACCGCAGCCTTTCCATAAACTATCGCTTCGTCATAAATCCAGCAGTTGCCTTCTTGAGACAAGTTATTTAAACTTTCAACAAAACCCCCTAAATCGCCTTTCTTTACATCGCCAAAGTCTTTCAGTGCTTTAACTCTAAACCTACCTTCTGGGCAATCTGTTGCACATAATTCAAATTTCATTTTAATCTCCTGTATTTTCTAGTCAATCTCATAGCTTCTTTCAAACCGTTCCTACAAACAAAAGCCCAACTCCTAAAATCATACTCATCTTTAGCTCTCTCAACTTCAGACTCATCTTTGGCTCTCCCAATGTCAAACGCGAGCAGAGCTAAATTCGATGCATCTCTAGTGCTAAACTCTGCACTGACCAGGTCCTTTTTGACGCTGTCTAAAAACCATCTATCTTGCATTACTTTCTCCTTCCTATCAGTTTATTAAAAATACTTTCCTTGATCTTGTCTTTTTCGATCTCCTCTAAAAGCCACTCAAAATAAGCAGTTTTCTTGCACTTTGTCTTAAAATCTTCAATTGCATCTTTTCTTGTTTTTTCTAAATAGTCCATTAAATTTCTCCTATAGTAGTGTTTTTGTTACATGTCTATCATAACTGTAAGAATATTTAGCATCCTTTGAAATTACCTCTTCCCCCATCTCAAACCTGCCTTTTAGCACATCTTCAGCGTAATAGTAAGAATGTTTAGCATCTTTAGAAATTGCATCTTCTCCCATTTCAAATCTGCCTTTTAACGCATACATAGCGTAATTGTAAGAATACCAAGCGT
>QNFP01000503.1 GCA_003645535.1 Gammaproteobacteria bacterium
GATCGAGTGGTGTTATGGTAAACTTTTCAGACATATCTCAAAAAGATGCTGTTTGCAATTCTCACAAATATACGAAAATGGAAGTGGCAGGTTTTGGTGTTAAATTAGTATCAGTTGTTTTTCGCAGCTATCATTTCAGCAATTACACTAATTGCAATTTCATCAGGAGTCTGACTGGCGATTTCCAAACCAATTGGAGCATGAACCTGTTGCAGAATACCTTTTGTAAAACCACCGTTTTCCAGATTTTTAAAAATTGCACTCACCTTTTTACTGCTACCCATCATCCCCAGGTATTTGATCTTTTTGCTTAGAAATTGCCGTAATACATCTTCATCACTTTTGTGGCCGAATGTCATAATGACCGCATAAATGTTGTCACCATCAGGTACATGCTTGCTAGTTTCTTTGTAATCAATTACCTCTTTGAACCGGGCAGATTTATTCAAATTCATTGTGTTTAAACCTTTCCTGTTATCGAAAATATGTACAACAAAATCCAGGCGGGTAGCGATATCACTTAATGCCAGACCAACGTGGCCTGCCCCAAAGATAAACAGGTGATTTTTTTTACAGATTACTTCGCTATATTGCCACTCCACCGAGGAGGTAACAGGGTTTTGGTGTTTATGATGTTCTGTCTCGCCCGCATTAAAAGTAAATCCATTCTGGTTGTAATGAATGATTCCCTTTTCTTCTTTTTCAATAGAAATATTAATGCTATTGATAATTTCTGAATTGTCGGCAGATATCGGGTAAAAAGCAATCCATTGTTCACCAGAACAAATCATACCCGATCGGTCTGTATTAGCATCTGGTCGGTGCACTTCCTTTTTAAGTGAAATCTGTGGATTTTCCTTACCCAATTCCTTTTTGGCTTTTTCGACAAGCCGGTACTCTGTTTGGCCTCCGCCTATACTGCCGATCATAGTTCCATCATCTGCCACTACCATCTTAAAGCCAGGCTGTCCGGGGCTGCTTCCGTCATTGTCAATTACAAGTAACAGGATGAGATTTTTATTTGATTTGAGTTTATCTTGTATGAATTGCCAGGTTTCTTTCATATAATTTCTTTTTGTAGGGGCGACTTTAGTCGCCCTTATATCAGCGACTGAAATTGCTGTTACGTCGGCGACTAAAGTCGGCGGTACATCAGCGACTAAAGTCGCCGGTACAGGTGCATTAAAACTTTCTCAGGTGTAAAAGGGGCGTTAAAACCTACCGTTGATTTTGGATTAAAAGCTCTGATTGCATTTCGTAAAGCAAAATAAGCACCAATACCGTACATAAAAGGTGGCTCGCCAACAGCTTTCGATTTCAAAATGGCTAATTCCGGGCCTTCAATATCAAGTGGCAGACATTCAATTGTTTTTGGTGCAGCGTAAATATCGGGAACTTTGTAGGTAGAAAGGCTATCCGATAACAATTTCCCCGATTCATTAAAAGCCAATTCTTCAAGGGTCATCCAGCCAATACCCTGAACAATACCACCCTCAACCTGACCCAGGTCCACTTTGTAGTTCAATGAGTTTCCAAAATCATGAACAAGCTGTACTTTGTCAAATGAATATCTTCCACGCAGGCAATCTAAAGTTACAGAAATAGCCGCTGTTCCATAAACATGGTAAGCAAACGGATGTCCTTTTTCTGTGGCTTTGTCAAAATGAATGATTGGTGTGGCGTAGTGGCCATTTGCTGTTAGGCTTTTCCGCTCTAAAAAGGCAGTTTGGATCAGCCCTTCCCAATTAAGGTTTGTTTCCTTTTCACCTATAAAAACTTTTTCTTTTTGAAAATTGATTTCCTCTGCGGTAACATTAAGTTGTTTTGCTGATACACTCTTGAGCATATCAACCAATTGGTTACATGCAATTTGCAAGGCTTTTCCATTTAAGTCAGCACCTGAACTTGCCGCGGTGGGAGAGGTGTTGGCAACCCGTGTTGTATTGGTCGTTTCTAACTTAATTCTTGAGTAATCAACTGAAAATGATTTTGCTGCAATCTGCACCAACTTCGTATTCACACCCTGGCCCATTTCTACTGCCCCCGTGCTAACACCGATACTTCCATCCTGGTAGATGTGTACAAGTGCACGGGCCTGGTTCATCGGAGTTTTGGTAAAAGATATTCCGAAACAAATGGGCATTATTGCAAGGCCTTTTTTTACCAGTTCATTTTGTTGATTAAAAGTTGTAATCCCTTTTTCTAACTTTTCAATCTGGAAGTGTTGGTTAAGTTTTTGCCAGCTTCTTCGGGCATTAGCCTGTTTTGCTTTTTGTCCGTAGAGAAATGTATCACCCTCTGCAAGTAGGTTTTTTTCCTGGATTTTATGTGCCGATATCCCTAATTGATCAGCGGCATAAGCGATAGCAGATTCCATCACAAACATAGCTTGTGGAGCACCAAATCCCCGAAAGGCAGTAAATGGAGGTAAGTTGGTTTTGCAACTGTAAGCAGTGGCTTTTATATTTGGAATAAAGTAACTATTTGTTGCATGAAACAAGGTGCGCTCCATGATGGCCGGTGAGAGATCTGCAGTAGCACCACCATTTTGAAAATAAATGACTTCAAAAGCAAGAATTTTAAAATCTTTATCAAGGCCAATTTTAAAATCGGAAGAATAAGGATGTCGCTTGCCGGTCATTTTCATATCGTCCAGCCTGTGAAGACTGATCTTGACCGGCTTCTGTAATTTGTAAGATGCCAGTGCAGACATACATGCCCATGCCGTGGCCTGATCTTCTTTGCC
>QNFP01000504.1 GCA_003645535.1 Gammaproteobacteria bacterium
ATAATGCGACCGCAGAAATTATTGCCGCCAAAGCTGATTGGCATGCTGCGCAAAGCAGTCTTGCAGCAGCTCGTTCTGCGCTGGAAGCCGCACGGGAAACTGCTCGTATACAAGCTGATCGCTTTGCCGCTGGTCGACTTTCGTCTGCGGACCTTGTTGATGCTGAAGCTGCTTTGGCGCGATCACGGGCGGGCGTCACCTCAGCGATGGCTAATTGGTGGCGGGCAGATAATAACTGGCGGCTTGCCTTGGGGCAGCCCCCTGTGGCTTATCAATACTGACAATAATCTAATGAACACACCAGCAGGAGAACAGCCTTGCAGCCTACTAAGCACTTGAAGCGTAACCTGTCCGCAGGTCTGGCCCTGCTCTGCGTGGTTGTCCTTGCGATCGGGATCCACCGCATACGATTTTCCAGGCTGGCACAGACTGCGGCAATGGTGAAACCACCCTGGGCGTTGCGCACAGCCGCCGTGATGCAACAATCCATAGCCCGTAGTTTTCCAGTTCTCGCAACGCTTTCTACTGCTTCAAAAGTATCTATATCTGGACAGGTTAGCGGATCCTTGCTTGAAATGGGTCCACGGGAAGGTCAGGCCATCAGAAAAAATGACTTGCTGGCGCGGATAGATACCCGGGAACTGGAAGAACAGCGTGCCGCAATACAGGCTAAATTATCTGCGGCTCGCGCAGAGGTAGATCGTGCACAAAATGAAGCACAGCGCGAACAGCAATTATTCCAGGAAGGTGGCAGCAGTCAGACTGACCTGGAAAATCGTCAAACAGCCCGTATCTCCGCGGAACAGACAGTAAAGAATTTACAGCGACAAATTGCGTCTATAGCGGTTCGAATTGGCTATGGAAAAATTCTAGCACCTGCTGACGGAGTCGTTGCTGCGCGCCTGGCTGAACCCGGAGATATTTGTATTCCAGGGCATCCTTTGTATGAATTGACGTTGTCGAAGGGGGCCAGAATCAAGGTTCGTCTGCCGCAGAAAATTTTGTCCCAGACGCTGCCCGGAACACCGGTGCAGTTACAGCAGGGTGATGAAGTTCGTCGTTACAGGTTGAATCGAATCTTTCCGTCGGTGGATGAATCAGCTATGGGTACGGCCGAAGCCGATGCACCGGAATTGCCTTTTGGCTTGCCCAGCGGTACGCGTATTCCGGCAGCGGTCATTCTGGAGCAACTCGACCAGGCCTTGGTCGTACCCCGAAATTCTTTGCTGCCGTCTGAAAATACAGTTCAGAAAGATCTATATAAGGTCATTGCGGGCCCTGACCAGCAGCTACTCAAGCGCATTACCGTCACCGTTGATCTGAATACACCGGAAGGGGTCGCGGTGAAAGGTGATCTCAATGCGGGTGATCAGGTGGTCGTGGCGCACAGAGATATCCTGTTAAGACTGCGTGATGAGGATGCCGTAGTCATCGAAGGCAATCAGCCATGATGGAGCGAATGCTCAGGCAGCCCCACGCGATTCTGGCCATTACCCTGGTTGGCATCATCAGCGGCTTGCTGGCCTATATCAACATGCCGATGAATCTCTTCCCCGATACCAACCGACCGGTTATTTCTGTGGTCACTCAATGGCCTGGCGCAGCAGCGGACGATGTTGCAACTGAAGTTACCCACCTGATAGAGGTGCGACTGTCTGCTATCGATGGAGTCCGTCGCGTCACGTCGACCTCGCGCGATCAGGTTTCTGCAGTGCAGGTAGAGTTCGAGTACAGCATACCCATCGAAACCGCCGCCACTGCAGTCAATACCGAATTACCCCGGGTTCGGAGTTTGCTGCCTGCCGGTATTCGTGAGCCGCTCATTTTTAAAATTACCGATGCGGCTAACCCTGCGATGGTGCTTGCAATCACATCAGCACCAGCCAGTCACCTGTCTTTGGGGCAACTCCGCCAGATTGCCGAAAATTCACTCAGAGACCGCTTGCTCAATATACCCGGTGTTGCAGAAGCGGAAGTGTTTGGCGGCGACCACCGCCAGGTCTCCATTGATGTGGATCGTGATGCTTTGCAGGCTATTGGGTTAACGATTGGTGTTGTTGCAGCAATTTTGCAGCGATCCAATATTTCCATTCCTTCGGGTGAAATGCATACGGCTGACAATCGCTATCTGCTGACGACCCAAACTCTGGCCGAAACACCCGAGGAACTCGCCGCTACTTTGATTCCTGTGAAAAACGGAGACTTCGTGCGACTCGGGGACATTGCTGCCGTTCACTGGGGCGCTGCCGATGCCACCTCCCTGTATCGGGGTAATGGGCAAGCGGCCGTCGCTGTTTCTTTATTGCGAGGAGAGCGGGGCCACACCCGGGAAGTCCTGAACCAAATTCAGGCTCAGTTACCGGAGATCAAGGCAGCTTTTCCGAGCCTCAATATTCAGGTGGCAGACACTCAGGGTCGGTTGATTGACCTTACGGTAGATAACATGCTGAGCGCACTGCGCGATGCCGTCATCATGACGCTGCTCGTGATTCTTCTGTTTCTCGGCAACAGCCGTGCGGCACTTATTACGGCTTTATCTTTGCCGTTTACCTACATTCTGACTTTCGCCGCGATGCAAGCCATGGGGTACGAATTCAACATGGTAACGCTGACTGCCATCATCATCGCCGTGGGGTTGCTGGCGGATGATGCCATCGTCGTTATTGAAAATATCGAACGTCGCATGCGGGGTAGTGGACGTATCGATATTAAGGAGGCTGCGGCGGGGACCAGCG
>QNFP01000505.1 GCA_003645535.1 Gammaproteobacteria bacterium
ATTCACATCAATTTATTTGCTAGGAGGGACTTCATGGCTTTATTTAAACCACCACCGGACTGCATTTCGACAACACCTCAACTGGCCTTATTATGAGAACCAAAAATAAGTGGGACAGCAGTGAGCCTGACCCTATTGATCTTTTATTCAGGTAGCTTGTAGTCAGTTCCATTTTCCTTGTTTATCTTATCCCAAATCGGGCCTAACACCTCGGGGAACAATTCATGACCGTCTGAAATGAACTTCGAGTATGGTGACTCAGTAGGCGGTGGTATCGGATTCTTTTCCCTGATAGGGTTTGGAGGAAAAACCGCCTCATCGATTGCAGAATCGCGCACCCTGATTTTATCTTTAGTAATATTGAACACGGTGTAATCTTCGGCGAATACAACGGGGCCATCATAGGTCTTGCGCACCTCTTCAATCATGACCGGCAATGTATCAAAGTCATTCTGGAAGTGATAACCCACCGCCATACGTGGTTTGGTCAAAGACATCAATTTTCCGAACTGCTGTGGCGAGGTGTGTACAATGGTACTTACTATGAGGGCCTCTTTTGGAATGAATTTCATCTTGGTAATCATTAAGCTTGGTGGCAAAAAACTCTCATGAATTGAAATGTCTGAATCTTTTGTGTGTTCAATCCACCAGCTGTTGGGGGCGGTATCGCTGGAATATGTGAATTTAAGCCCGTTCCACTCCAGGATAAAACTGACAGCACCATCAAGGGAATGAATCGCTGGAATAGTCCGAATTGTCACGCCGTTCTCTTCAAAAATGACTTTATTAACCCCCTTGTAGTCGAATTCTGTTACCTCAAGCACCATCCCCCGCGGGTCGATGACACTCTCGCGAGAAGCAATATCCCAGGCGTACATCCCTTTCATCAGCTTCAGGGCGTGAGCCGTACCCAATTCCGGTGTAGGACCGCTTGGACCCCAGACACGCAACGGGGTCAGGCGATTCATTGTTGTACCGCCTAGCCAGAAACTGGCCAGATCTCCATAATGATCAACGTGAAGATGACCTAGAAATACCTTGTCAAGATAGTCATATGAGATTTTTTGTGCAGCAATGCGCTCATGGGAACCGGCCCCTATGTCAAAAAGAAACTTGTCACCATTCCCCAGTTCGACCAGCCAACAGGCTGCCGCCTGCTTCGGTCGTGGGCTGGGCATACCGGTACCGCAGGCAACGACGCGCATCTCATCAGGTGCCAACTCCTCAGTACCTGGATAGTAAATATCCATTTTGTGTTCTCCTGGGCTAGGTGCTGCTTGTGCGGTTGGTACCACAACAAGTGCTGCCATCAATATAGCCAAGCTTAAAAGCTCTCGAATACCCATGTAATTTCTCCTTTAAAGTGTCTTATTACTAATGTGGTACCAACTTACTAGAATTACTGAAACAGCCCTATGAAGGGGGCTGCATATAATACTTAATATCATTGTCTGTGCCACAGCAATGCAGCAAATCGCAGAAATATGCTGCTTTCGATGAACGTCCGACTAGGGTCGTTTCCTGAACTACACCATCCGCTAATATTAGCCCCCGCTAAACGGCAACCTCCGGCCATAATTGCCATTCCCAGACGATTGTGCGCTTTTAGTAATTAAAGCGCACTCCAACTCCAACACCCCAGTCATAGGGCTTGTGACCTCCGATACCGACCAGTCCATCCACGTAGGCACCAAAGGCAGGTGTGAACATCTTCCCGAGTTGCATCTCAACAGTCGCGGGAATTTCATTATCATTCTCCCAATCAACGGGAACTTTGGCATCTAATTTGCCCCAGAATTTATTCGGAAGCGACTGAATGGCAATCAGTCGAAAGGCGGTTGTATTAACATCCGGGCCGTCGTAAGACACATAGTGCTGCACCAGCGGAACCACCACCGTGCCCCCTCGCACCATTGCCACACCCACTAACGGGCCAATCTGGTCCGATCCCGATCCGATACCTTTATCTTCATTCCCGAAATCCACAATCGACTCACCGCCGATAGCCACCTTGTATTTCCATTCCCCCAGTTTGCCGATCATTTTTTCCGGGAAATAAATAAGTTTTAGATGCAGCGACTCCCAGTCACTCTCGCTGGACCCGGTCACATCAGTATCCCAATAGTGAATTTCGTATTTGAGCTTGAGGTTGGGTGTTAGCATACCTGCCCCATCCACCCAATAATCGCGGCGATCAGGTCCGCCGAGATCAAAATACTGCGCTCGTAAATCTGTATTGGTAACGGCTGCCAGGGGGTTCGAGGCGTTTTCGCCATAAGCACTGGTAATCCCAGTGACTAACATCAAAGCTAATATTACTTTTAAGGTTTTCTTCATTTGTTATTCCTAAGGACGTCTCAATTTCGGTCTTGTTAATAAATTCCAGGCACAAACTACTCCAAATTATAAAAAATCCTGAAGGTCTCCTTATACAGAAAACCCCGTGTGTGCGGGGTCCCTGATAACATTTAATGACACAGATTAGTTATTCGTTAGCTTTGCCAACCAACCAACCTACGTCATAACTCATTTACTCACTTCTTCAACGGAAACTTGAAATCTGTCCCATGTTCCTTGTTGAAGTCCGAGTAGATCTTGTCCGCAATCCCGTCCAGCTCTCCCGGCCACCCTGCAAGCACCTTGTCGGGTGTCTGGTAGCGGTCGCCGCCAGCCTCGACCTTTTTCTCTTTAAGCGGTGGCGTTGGATAGCCCTCCGGATTGACTACAGC
>QNFP01000506.1 GCA_003645535.1 Gammaproteobacteria bacterium
AGCAGAACTCAAAAACTGGATGATTACATCGCTGCTGATTTTTCAAAACAGAAAAGCACTTATCTCGAAGGTGTTCATAAAGATATACTACAGCGAGCGTCTGCTTTTTTAATACTAAAAGATTCGAAGGCGTCATTTACCATAGAAGGAGAAAGTCCAAAAAGCAAGCGGGCAGTGCGTTGGGGACTGACTATTGGCCAGGCAGGCAAAAATCCACTTACTAAAGAAGAATTGCTTCGCCTGCAGCAGTTGGTTATTGAGAACAGCCGGTTTGTTAAAATGGGCTTTAGGAAGCAAGGAGGTTTTATAGGTGAGCATGATAGAACTACCGGCGAACCCATCCCCAATCACATATCAGCACGCTGGCAGGATGCAGAGCAACTAATTGATGGACTCATTGAAGGATGTGAGCTTTTACTGGCAACAGATATAGATCCTGTACTTTCAGCTGCCAAAGTGGCTTTTGGATTCGTTTTCATCCATCCCTTTGCGGATGGCAACGGGCGTATTCACCGTTACCTGATACACCATATTCTTGCTCGTAAAGGCTTTTCGCAACAAGGCATCATCTTCCCTGTTTCTGCTTCCATTCTAGATCACATTAATGATTATCGTAAGGTACTTGAATCATATTCACAACCGCTGCTTGATTTCATTGAATGGAAGGCTACGAAGGACAATAATATTGAAGTGCTTAATGAAACAATGGACTATTATCGGTATTTTGATGCTACCAGACAAGCAGAATTTCTTTATGGCTGTGTAAGCGATACGATCAATAATATCATACCCGAGGAAGTGAAATACCTTGAGCAATATGATGAATTCAAGCGTTTTTTGGATGACGAGTTTGAAATGCCAGATAATATGGTGGCCTTAATGGTTCGATTTCTCGAACAAAATAATGGCAAATTGTCAAAAAGAAGACGAGAGAATGAATTTGCAGCTTTAACCGATGATGAGGTTGTGGATATTGGTAGCAAGTTTCAAGAAGTATTTGAAGATAGTGTTATGTGAAACACAAAAATAATTACCGACGGTTTATTCTGGTGAAGCAGGGGCATAGATAAATGTATTAATAGCTGTTACCGCCACCTTCTCAAACCAAATTTGTTGTTTTTAACGAGCTACTAGTTATTTTTAGGAAGACAAAACTTATATGATTGAAGAATGTCCAACGAAGCTCATGCACGAATTAAAATCAACAAACTTCTTGAAGTAGCAGGATGGAGGTTTTTTGATGATGAAAATGTGTAAGCTTCCCCAAAAACAGGACAGTTTAAAAGTAGAAAAAAGTACTTAAATTTAAACGGTTAAAAGATGAGACCATTTGGCTCACCATCAACCAGATGGCAGAACTGTTTGGTATTGATAAAAGTGGGATTTAGCGTCATATTTAAAATATTTTTGAGACAGGTGAACTGAATAAAGTTTCAGTTGTTGCATAATTTGCAACAACTGCTTCGGACGGTAAAACCTATCAGATAGAAAGAGCAGGAAATTTTAGTACCTAATAAAGCCATTAAAAAACTAAAGAAGTAATCCGTATGACAAACTCCGAAATACTCCTATACCAAACCGAAGATGGACAAACAAAAATTGATGTTCGTTTGGAGGAAGAAACAGTTTGGCTCACACAAGAGCAAATGGCTTTGCTTTTTGGCAAGGCAAAATCAACCATAAATGAGCATATTAAAAATATTTATAAAGAGGAAGAGTTAGCAGAACGCCAAACAATCAAGAAATTCGGAATTTCCGAATTTCAGCAAAAAGCGCCCAATTACTACAATCTCGACATAATTATTTCAGTAGGCTATCGGGTCAAATCGGTACAAGGTACGCAGTTTAGAATTTGGGCCACCCAACGCCTGAAGGAGTATATAATTAAAGGGTTTGCCCTAAATGAAGAAAGACTAAAAGAAACAGGACATAATAATCAATACTTTGATGAGCTACTTGATAGAATCCGAGTTAGAAGAAAATCTGGTATGTCGGAAACTCCGACATACCACTCAGTGCAGTGCTATTGAGAAGAGAACAAACCTGAAAGAGATTGAAGCCGATATTAAAAAATTAAAAAAATAATTTAACATGACGAACCAAACCCAAGTAAAATGCCCCAACTGTGGCACATCTATAGATGTACAGGATATCCTGGCCCACCAGTTGGAAGATGAAATAAAGCAGAAGTATCAAAATCAAATTGCTGAGGAAAAGAAGAAGTATGAAGCAGAATTTGCTACCCTCAACCAGGCCAAAGAGAAATTTGAACAAAAGAAAAGGCAGGAGAACGAACTGTTTCGGGAACGCCTGGAGCAAGAGGTTAATGCCGAGAAAAAAGCCATAGAACTAAAAGTAAAAGCTAAACTTGAGGAAGAACAGTCGGAGCAGTTTAAAGCTTTGCAAAATGAGCTTAATGAAAAATCGGAGCAAGTAAAAGAACTTAATCGCTCCAAAGCAGAAATTGAACGCCTAAAACGGGAGAAAGGGGAGTTAAAAGAAGCAGCAGAGGCGGAAGCTCAGAAAAAACTGAATGAAACATTAGCTACAGAGCGAGATAAAATCAGGCGAGCCGAGGAAGAAAAGAATGAATTGCGTTTTAAGGAAATGCAAAAGCAGCTTGAAGACCAGAAGAACCTAACCGAAGAAATGAAGCGCAAGCAGGAACAAGGCTCCATGCAATTACAGGGAGAGGTTCAGGAACTGGCCATCGAAGAATGGCTGGCCA
>QNFP01000507.1 GCA_003645535.1 Gammaproteobacteria bacterium
CGATGCAAATGGCACGTCCTTCGTGATGAGTGATAAATACATTAGACAGATGATTGCTGACTGGAAGGGTATGGCTCGGAAGTTCGGTGATACGGCTCAGGATTATTATGATACCAACAAGGATCAAATGAACCTACATCCTGATACGATTTTAATATTAGAAGAAATTATATATCATGAAATCATTTGAACAATTCATCGTCGAACGATCCTTTGGTAAGAAAGACATCCCAAAGGCTTTCAGAGTAGTATTCGATATCAAGAAAGATGGTGCTGTTGAAAGTTTAAACAAAATGGTGATATCCGGTATAAAGGGTATATCTGACAGTGGTGAAATCATCTATGAGTTTCTTGGTGTTGGTCTCGATGCCATGCTCGTGATGAATGGTCAGAAGTTAGTGGATACAAATAAATTATCACGGGTGATGTATAACAATCCTCATTATATGTTATCGAAGAATCTGGAAGCGTCAAAACGGCTATTCAATCGTAACGACGATAAGTCAAATGCCGCAACATGGCACCGATTATTTGAATACATCTTCAAGCGATTCCTCAAGGATGATCTGGTATCTTCTTATGATTTACAGGCCAGTACAATAGTCCAGTCATTAAGCTGGACTGATGCCGCCTCAAATACCAAGATCAATACCGTCAAAGATGCCGCACGAATGATGAAGGTTGCCACGAAACAACTGATTAAAAAGAAGACCACATGGAAGAATTATGATTGGCTTTCATTCATCATCGATCTTCCTGATAGCAAGCTCCAAAAATATATTTATGATGGTCTGCTCGATATGGGCAAGGTGTATAAAGTAGAGGGTGAGTGGTTAATAAAAAACAAGAAACTGGTTATACCCAAAGGATCGATTCTTTATATATTGACCACGTTTAACAATGATATGATCAAGCGGTATGAGAAAGGTGAACTTGATGGTAACGAGATGCTTACTCAAGAGAGATATATCAAACGTGAAATTGAGTTCCGTGATAAAATAAAGAAAGCCGGTCTTGCTAAAAAGTATCTGTTAAAATGGTTGGATTGGAAGGCGTTTGAAGCATCCCGTAAGAAAATGTTTGCAAAGAAATATTCAAACTAATGGATTGACCATGGCTATAACATCACATTTCTATCACGAGACCCTGAGAAAGTATGTCGTTGCCTTCGGTACCCTATTCAATGGGCTTACGGTCGTGCGTGAGGATGGCCAGATCATAGACGTGCCTATTGCCTACGGGTCCAAACAAAAGTGGATGGCACTGCTACAGACAAAGCCAGACCTTAATAAACCTCAAGCCTATAACCTTCCACGCATGAGCTTTATTATCACCAACCTGATGTATGATACTGAGCGGAAAACCAGTTCGATAGGTCAGATGTGGGTAACTGATCCGACCGATAATACCGTGGCCAAGAGAGTCTTTCATCCGGTGCCGTACAACATCGATTTCGCACTGACGATCTACTCCAAGAATATGGCTGATTATCTACAGATATTTGAACAGATACTTCCTTTCTTCAAACCTGCATTCAAGATCACCATAGAAGACATCAATGATATGTCGGTGCTTCAAGACGTTCCTATCATCATGAACGATACGGCAATCATCCATGACCATGAAGGTGCCGCTGATGAGTTCCGTGTGATCAACTCCGATCTGAACTTCACCGTCAAAGGTGCCATGTATGGTCCGCTTCAAAGTCGTAAACTGATCACCAAAGTCGTGATCGATTTCCGTGTCGGACTGACCAAATTTGACGATCCTGATGCAATTCCAGAGACCAGAATCACCACCGTTCCCGATCCTGAGACAGCATTTGCCCATGATGATTATGGATTTACTCAGGAGTGGGAGAATTTCCCTACCGATCCGCCTGTTTAGGTCCATTTTAAGGCCATAAAAAACGGTATAGGATAATTGTTAAAAGGCACTTAGTCGCATAATGGCATCCCAAAGGTGCAGGGGGTTTCTGGGAGTGGCTAGACACCGTAGTCATAACGCTTATAGCCGTATCAGGATACCAGCTATAGAATAGGCATTTCGCTCGCTTCCGCTCGACTCCATGCTAGTATCGCAACTCGCTGACGCTCGTCACGATACATGTTGTCTGGGATATATGAAGGTTGGTATGAAGTGAAGATCATTATGAGGATCAGTGATCATAGTGTACAACTATCCCATACACCATGCTTTGGCCGGATAAGCATAGTATCCGTGTTGGTAAATTTGGTTCATGGACCTATCATGTAACTCCATGAGCCAAACTTAACATCAAAGTGAAATGTCGCTTTCAACGTAACCGTCTTATACGACCATCCATGTCGGCCTTGGTTCCCCTTCCCCGATTGTGCGTAGCATTACTCGATTTGAGCGCACTGGATGTCACTGCTGGTATAGAACTGGGTTTCAATTTTGATGACAAGGTGGGCTAACAACAAGGTCGTGTGAAAGCACCTGTTGCCGTGGTTTCTAAATCCACACTCATATTTGTGTGAGGGAATGAGCAATCAGACCGTCTTACTGTCGTCATGGGAATTTAAGCTGTAGGCACAACCTTGATTCCACTAACCCTTGGCCGAGTATTGATGTGCACGGCTCTTCGTGCACTACCGAAGTTTACCGTTGCCTATTGTGGCATGATTGGATAATCATAGAACAGAATATGTATCAAAAAATGATTGATCTTTATACCGAACATATCTTAACGGATCAAAATTATTAC
>QNFP01000508.1 GCA_003645535.1 Gammaproteobacteria bacterium
CTAGGGATTTGATGGCTCACGCTATGCTCAAATGCGAGAAAGCTGGGTATAAGGTGTTATTTACTGTCCACGATGAAATCGTTTGTGAGATCGAAGAGGGCAGAGGGAATGTTAAACAATTCGAGAATATTCTATGTGCCAAACCTAAGTGGGCTAAAGGTTGTCCTTTGGCTGCTGAGGGATGGAAAGGTGGGAGGTATAGGAAATGAAAAAGATCAGAGAAAGAAAAACAAAGGTGTATTACGTTGTTCGCGAAGTGGAATGTTATTTCTGTGAAACGAAAGATTCTAAATTTAACACATCAAACCACATCCATTTCAGAATATCGGATGTCAGGGATAACCCTTGTATACCAGATAAATACATGTGTGAGAGATGCTATAATACATACTATCGTGACTTCTTCCGAATGCAGAAGCGTGAAACCACGAAACTCTTCGCAGAACAAGAAGCGAATGCTAAGAAAAACTTAACAAGACGTTTAAAAGAATTGGGGAGGTAGATTGGGGTGACAATAAAAAAAGACAAAGGTAAATTAAGATGGGATCTGCTCCCACTCAAACCAATCGAACAAGTGGTAAGAGTACTGACCAAAGGGGCCAAGAAATATTCGGACAATAACTGGAAGACTGTACCGAACTTCAACGAAAGATATTATGCTGCAGCTATGAGACATCTGACACGTTGGCGTATGGGTTATAAAAAGGATAAGGAGTCAGGTCTTAGTCACTTGGCACACGTCATATGTTGTTTAATATTTTTACTCTGGGGGGAGCTAAATGGAAGTAGAAACAATCGAACTAGAAAAACCAATTGAAGAACCAAAACCTCTTTGGTTATCCAGGATGCACACATGTGCCAACACCGTCAGGCAGTTGTGTCCTGATAGATTGTACGATTACGAGATCAAAGGTTTAAAAGCGTTCTTTTATGTTAATCCGAGTAGATAAGGGGGGCGGAAATGTATTTGGGATGTGATCCGGGAAAGAAAGGCAGTCTCGCTGTAATAGACCAAGAAAGATTCATCATCCACCACGACCCAACACCTATGCTTAAACTCAAGAAACCTGACTATGATATCGTGGAGATGAAACTTTTATTACAGACGTATCAGGAATATGGGGTGATTGATCTCTGCATCTTAGAGAAAGCCCAGGCCATGCCCAGACAAGGTGTGACATCCATGTTTTCTATAGGAAAAGGTTATGGGATTTGGTTGGGTCTTTTAACCAGCCTAGGTATACCTTTCATAGAAGTCCACCCTAGAGTATGGACAAGAAAGTTGTTTATTGGGGTGGGTGGTGAGGGTAAGGATAGAAACTATAACGCTGCTCGCCGGCTATACCCTGAATGGCATCCAGGGTATAAGTATGAACGTGAGTACGCTGACTCATTATTGTTGGCAGAATACGGGAGGCTATTATGGGGAAAGAAATGAAGTTATGTGAGAGGAATAAGGAGTATCCGTACTATGTTGTGATTTATAAAGGGGATAGGTATGTGGCAGGGGGGCTTGTGGAGTTCGACTGTATGCTTCAGGGGGTAATGGGCGAATGTTGGTATACTTAAGGAGGGTTAAAGAATGCTTAGACAAGAAAGGTTAAAGGTGTTGGAAGGAATACTGAAGGATTGTTTTGGGGAATATGATAAGAATTTCAAAGAAACAATACCAGCATTAGCCAAGGTTATTGATAAGGCTTATTCTGTTGATAAAAATACTATATTTGAAACTATCGTTAATTTTATCTCTGCTAATAAGTGGGGTTCGTCAAACAAGGTTATTGATGCCTCAGATTGCATGGATTTAGTCGAAACCTTAGCCAACTCTGATGATGTATTGGAGGTGAGGGGATGATGAAGAAACCAAATACAGAACAACCTAAAGGAAGATGTGAGTGTTTTGCTCATTCTGAGGATGAATGTGCTTGTGGTAATTATCCTTCTGATAAAGTAGAAGGTCGTAGGGAAATGGACTCCTACTGGAAGGAGAGGGTCAAAGAGGCGAAGGTGAGTGAGACTATTCTTGATATTCAGGAAGAGTTTGAGGAGAGTCAATCTGACATTAGGTTGTTGCAGTCTCATAGAAGATGTATAGCTGATGCAATCACGAAACTACTACTGGAGGAATTGTAATATGTTAGTTAAGAAAATAAATAGAACCAATGATGAAGAAATAATAAATCTTATTCGTGAGATATTAACAGCAGGGAATATGGTAGTTGAAACATATAATGAAGCTGTACTCGTAGGTTTGATGAAACATAGAGGGACACCAATTGAGTATAAAAAATCAATAAGGGATATTGATAGAGACTTTAGACATTGGTGGGATGATTTAGACACTGTTTAGACACTAACTAGATACTAGGAGATGATTCATATGAAAATAGAAATATCTAACAGAGAGTTAATAATAGCAAGGGCTTTAATAAGAAATTATGTAAATGATTCATGTAATGACCTTCCTTCGTCACATCTCGCTATGCTAATTGAAATGAAAGGCTTATTAGCGAGGTTGGATAAAGTGAAAGGTAAATCCCCTGTTGATTTGAAAGGAGGTGGTCGTTGTGGATAAGAAATACTTTGCTGATTTAGAGTGGTCAAAGAAGTTAGGGCATTTGTTTCCTGATGCTGAGTGGTGGTGGATTGATGAACAAGGGAAATCAAGAATATGTAATAGAAAACCTATGTCCTTAGAGCTACAAATTAAGAATTATGGATATC
>QNFP01000509.1 GCA_003645535.1 Gammaproteobacteria bacterium
GAAATTGAATTCCCATTTGAATATAATGGTGAATTTGATTTATTCGTTATAAAGGATGAATGGGAAATTATTGGGGAATTAACACTTCTTAGAGAAGGATCGTTCAGTAGGTATGCCGCAGATGGGAGATGTATCTAATGGCGTTCGTAACTTTCAGTGGTGAAAACAAATCAATGAACATCACCGCTGGTGGTGCAGAGATCAATGTTGAGAAGGATCTATACTCTGGTTGGAAGCATTGGTTATCCGAATCTGACAATGCCAAATTTTTACAAGCATTCAGAACATTCGGTGGTGACCCCACTTCTGCTGGTCAGTTTGCTCCCAAGTATTTCTTTCTTTTGAATGGTTGGCAAGTTTATGTTGATGGTGACATAACCCCAAATGTTGACGTTGCTCTAAACCTCTATGTTGACGGCGGTGGAAACCCATTCGTTCTAAGCAACGAAGCGGTTGTGTCTAACCTCCGTTCAGATGTTGCTGTGGTTGAGTCCGAACTTCAGGACACCTTGGATTATGCTGGTCAAATTGTATATGACGCAATTGATGGGCAGTCGGGATCTACTCACCCAACAGGAACACTAGCATACCCAGTAAATAGCTCTGCTGATCTTCAATCCCTTATGGATCTGTATGATATCAACAGGGTTCTTCTACAAAGCAACATGGTTGTGACACAGGACTTCAACAATGTGTATTTTGAAACAAACACAGCCGCAGAATTTTTGAATCCATCTGGAAATAAGATGGATGACTGTTTCTTCTATAGAATGTCTGTGGTGGGCGACTTTGATTCTGGTGGAACAGGATCTCAGGTTGTGATACAGGATTGTAATATTGGAGATGTTCAGGGTGTGTATGGTGCGGCGAACACCTGTCATTTTGGTGGAACAATAGTTATTCAAGCTGATCAACAATTTGTGTTTTCAGATTGTGCATCATCCGTGCCCGGCACAGGATCTCCAGTGCTTGATATGAATCCCGGCGAAGCAACTGGTCTTAGTATGCGTAGGTATTCTGGTGGGTTGAGGGTAATAAACTGTGATAATTCTGGAGATACTGCCACCATTGAATATGTTGCTGGAAAATGCCACATTGGTAATAGCGCAACGGATGTTGGTGGATGCACCGATGGGTATATTTCTGTTCGTGGCATTGCCCTTGTCAACGATTGGACAAATGGAACAGGGACCACTGTGGACACATCTGCGTTGTTTGAAACATCAAATGCTTACAATGGTGAAGTAGTCTACGACACCAACGATGGAGTTTCTGGAGCAACCTATCCAGTGGGAACATCATTCAAACCAGTAAATAATGTGGTAGACCTTAGAACAATCATGACCAAGTATAACATCCATGTGATAAAGCTTGAGAGTGATATACAACTAACTCAGCAATTCAGTGCTACAACATTTTTACCAAGTGGTGGTATCAGATATGTTGATGTAAATGGTCAGAATGTAGATCAATCATCATTTACCCAACTTGGAATATATGGAGATTTCGCAAACTCACAAACAATCAATATTGATTGTTATGCTATAGCTTTATACCGCTGGCATGGAATCATGAACAACTGTCACCTTGGGGGAATCACACAATTCAGTTCTGTCAGTTCATCAACACTTTCACACTGTTCAGTGGCGATTGCAAACAGTGGACCGGGCAATGATCACCACACATTTGATTTTAGTCTTGGGTCACAAGCAAACATTCGTGCCGGATCAGGTGAATTTTATATTGTTAACATGACACAAGCATCTGATTATTGTGAGTTGGATATGGTTGCTGGAAAGGTTGAGCCACAAGCATCCTGCACCGCTGGTCAGGTTAGTATTCGTGGCAATTCTCACGTTGAAGATCACTCGTTGGGAACCACAATAAATGATTCTAACAATTGGGATGCCCAAGTTGAGAGCGCAAAACTTTCAGAAACATTGGGTCTTGGACAAAGCAACTTCGCAATGAAAGACCAGACATACACGGTATCAGGTAGCTTAGAGACTGCAATCATTAAGACTTACCCAACCGCAACAGATGTGACAAATGACACAAACCCGCTTGCTACATATGATGTAGATGCTACATACGATGGTAACGGATTACTGACCAATTATACGGTCAAGAAACAATAGGAAAAATAATGGGTAAAGTAAAAAAAATTAAAGTTCCAAAAACACCGAAGCGCAAGATGACAGAAATGAACAACTCACACATTGAAATAATCAGTGAAATGATTGAATCCCAATCAGAAAAAACTAACGGTTTAGTCAACAATGGAATTAAAGATAGACAGGGTAGGGGTGCCCATGAATTCAGAATCAATGGTATCCCCTACTGGATTATAATGGCTGGATAGAATATGGCAATTGGAAACCCACACGCTGTAGGTATAGCAACACGGGGCATTGCAACAGTCGGTGCCTCTACTGTTGGTTTAACTAGCAAGGGTTATTTGGTTCGCATTGGTGAGTCAATATATATTCCACCAACCATTCCACCAATATTTCCAGATATTCCAACTCCCCACGGTGGTGGTGGAATTCCAGATTTGGGAGAATATAAAAGAGTTGTCGTCACAGTGTTCGCATATGGCGAAAAATATGTGACAACTCACATCGTTGACAAGAATGCAAAACTCACAATAGAGGATGTAGAAATTGTTGACAACGGAACAGAGATTGTAGAAGTAACAATAAGGAATTTGAGATCA
>QNFP01000510.1 GCA_003645535.1 Gammaproteobacteria bacterium
ATCAGAAATCAGCAGGTTGCTGGTCTCGGTATCGATAAAACTTAAGCCATGGTAACTGTTCTGGTAGCTTTCTGTGAGCAGGCGTTCGACCTCGTGGAAACGGTCGACCAGGCAGAGGCGGATTTCATCGATGCGAAACTTTTTCTGGTCTTGCAGAATCAGGTCAAATAATTCCTGCGGACCCTGCGCTGCTACGACGGCCAGTGAGAAGTCGTCGAATGAGGTCTGGATCTGTTCATTGCGCCGCGCTTCCTTGAGCAACCGGTCGAGTTGCTCACGCAAATGTCTGTTTTCTTCGAGGCGCTTCTCTTCCATGAGACTCTTTATAACATAGTTCTATGCAGTAATAAGCAAATATCGTGGTAATTCAATACCCTGTATTGGAATGAGTCTGGTTGTTAATGGCGGAAATGGCGCATGCCAGTGAATACCATGGCCATACCGAACTCATTGGCGGCAGCGATAACTTCATCGTCACGCATCGAGCCACCGGGTTGAATGACGGCGACGATGCCGGCTTCATGGGCGGCGTCGATACCATCACGGAAAGGGAAGAAGGCATCGGAAGCCATCACCGAGCCGGGCACTTCCAGGCTGGCGTGATCAGCTTTGATACCGGCGATACGCGCGCTGTTGATGCGGCTCATCTGGCCGGCACCGACACCGATCGTCATATTATTCTTACCGTAAACGATGGCGTTTGATTTGACGAACTTGGCCACTTTCCAGCTGAACAGCAGATCGTTCATCTCCTGCTCAGAAGGTTTATGCTCACTGACCACTTTCATCTCATTGAGTAATAACAGGTCAGCATCCTGTACCAGCAGACCACCGTTGACACGTTTGAAGTCCATACGTGGGTTGGTCCCCTCCCATTGCCCGCACTCGAGCAGACGGACGTTTTTCTTTTCAGCAACGGCCTCTATCGCTTCACCGCTGATGGTCGGTGCGATGATGACTTCGACAAACTGGCGTTCGACGATGGTTTTTGCTGTGTCACCATCGAGCTCACGGTTGAAGGCGATGATGCCGCCAAAGGCCGATTCAGGATCGGTGCTGTAAGCCTTGTTGTAGGCATCGAGCAGGTTGTCAGCGATAGCAACGCCACAGGGATTGGCATGTTTAACGATGACGCAGGTTGGTTCTTCAAACTGTTTAACGCACTCTAGCGCGGCATCGGTATCGCCGATGTTGTTATATGAAAGCTCTTTGCCCTGTAACTGTTTTGCTGTAGCGATACAGGCTACTGATGGCGTTTTTTCAGTATAGAAAGCAGCATGTTGATGCGGATTTTCACCGTAGCGCAACTCCTGTGCCTTGCTAAATTGCAGGTTGATGGTGCGTGGCAGTTCATCCATGGTGCCATCTTCTTTGACCCGACCGAGGTAGTTGGCAATCATTCCATCGTAGTTGGAGGTATGCTCAAAGGCTTTAACGGCTAGATCAAAACGTGTTGCGTCGCTGACGATGCCTTCATTGCTATGTAATTCCTCCAGTACTCTCGAATAATCCTGAGGATCAACGATGATGCTGACGAATGCATGGTTCTTGGCAGTGGCACGTACCATCGCCGGACCACCGATATCGATGTTCTCGATAGCATCCTCCAGTGAGCAATCCTCTTTGGCGACAGTGGCTTCAAACGGGTAGAGGTTGACTACAACAAGATCAATCGGCGAGATATCATTGTCTTTCATCACGCCATCATCGATGCCGCGCCGGCCTAAAATGCCGCCATGAATCTTCGGATGCAGTGTTTTAACGCGGCCGTCCATTATCTCAGGGAACCCCGTATGTTTGGATACTTCCAGACACGGGATCATGTTTTCTATGAGCAGCTTTGCAGTACCGCCGGTAGACAGGATCTCTACTCCTTGTGAATGCAGTGATTTGGCAAATTCGATAATGCCGTCTTTATCGGAGACACTGATGAGTGCACGGCGTACGGGGCGTTGAGTTGCGTCGGTCATTTTGCGGCCTTTTTTGGAATTTTTGGAAGAGGCGAATTATAACTGAGAGTGGTTATTTATGTCACTTTGGGATTAGTTCTTTTATTGGTATTTAACGGGTACTTTTGGTTTTTGTATTGCACTTACCTGTAGGAGCGGATTTTTTTCATTCCGCGAATTAGGTTTGGCTGGGTGTGGTGGGATGATATTTACGATTTTGATTTAGTTAGACTTTGTGGGTCTCGCCCCACTGGCGAGGTACTCTTTTGCTACAGCCCAAAAGAGTACCCAGAAAAGGCCGCCACTACGCTTACGCCCCTAAAAATCAGGGGTGCCCATTTAGCCAGTGCCGTTCTCATGCTGCGCCAGAACTCGCAAAGAACGCTCAGACATGCTGGCACAGAAAGCCCATGATAACGCCACTGTCTAAATGGCTTGCTAAAGTGGACTGAAGGTCAAAATCAAAAGCATAACCTAGCGCGGTGGAATGTTGTAGGCTGGCGTAAGCGAATGCGTTGCCGGCGTTTCTTTTAGCTATTGCCTGCTACGTACCTTAAGCAGGCCTACAAATTCAAAATTAATCTGTGTTTAGGTTGTTTGGTTTTTATTTTTATTCTTTTGACTTGCCTTCCACCTTAGCCGAGCCATTGTGGTGGTACTGTTGTTATGAGCTTTCTGTGAAAACTGTCTGAGCGTCTTTTGTGAGTTTTTTCACAGCATGGCAACAGTGCGACCACAATGGGGACCCCTGCGCTTTTTGCAGGGG
>QNFP01000511.1 GCA_003645535.1 Gammaproteobacteria bacterium
GAGCTTCACTCTCTTCAATATATGCTGTAGATGATGAATTACGTACATCGCCTGCTGCATTACCAAAGATAGATACTGAGCCTGTGACTGCAATTATATTGGCATCTGAGCCTATATCTAAGCCATAGCCTGTATTACTAAACAAGACTGTGTCACCAATAATGCCTGTACCTGCCGTAGTCCCCATGACTACAATACCTGAGCCATTGTTATTGCCAACGATTACACTCTTAAGGGTAGTATGTTGACTTGTTCCAGATACCTGAATACCGTTACCATGATTACCACCTATATCGCACGCATGAACAATACCGTTATTACAGTTATGAAGTACAATACTATCATTGCAATTTTCAATAAATAGATTTTCAAGTAGCACAAAGTCACCTGATACATCTATTCCAGGGGATATGGCATTACTGCCAGTATGCTCGATAATCATACCTGAAACTTCCACACCATTACCATTAATTGATATTGGTGAAGAGGCATTCGTGGAAGACTTTATTATGAAGTCCCTGCCTGGCCCTCTAAGAAATGTGTAATCTTTAGCTATATTGACAATTTCATTACTGATTGTCGGACCACTAGGTGCTCCTGGAACAGCAATAATAATATCATGTCCAGCATTAGTTGCATGATCATGTGCTTCTGCAAATGTTTTAACTGCTCTCGTGATATGATCACCAGGTCTTGAGTCATCACCACCATAAGGATCCCAGAATATTAACTTACCTGTACCTGTATGATGCGGTCTCAGCATCTCAATAACACGTTGAAGATTAGCCGTATCAGCTGAATGTTGCATCCTATCAACTACGTATGCAGGGGCTGTTACATTATTCTCAAGCTCCCCTGAGCCAGTCAATACGATATCACCATTTATTATTGAGGAGTCAAGCGTGAGACTGCCTGCCAACATACTTACATTAACATCATCTGTACCTGTTTTATTCTGTAGCTTAAGTAGTCCAACATAGTCACTAACAACTAACTCTTGTCCTGCACCACCGAAATCGATAGTAGGCACAGCATCTTCGCTTGCGGTACCAGATTTACATCCAACAAAGCGAGCTATTACACCGCCTGCAAGTGTTATCGTACCATCACCTAGTATACAATCAAGTATAAATCCATTTACATATGCAAGGCTAGTTAAAAAGCAATTCTTAATTGTGGAGCCGCCATCAAGTGTTCCCAGAAGTGTTGCATTAGTAAAGATACAATCATTAGATAGTGCATCTGGGAGAACAAGAATGGTTGACTTAACCATACTTTGACCTGCTATATCAAGGCCACTAATATCGTCACCAGCACTGAAAGTATAGTTACCGATTACATTAATAGTATCAAAGCCCTTGCCAGTGGCAATCTGTATAGCCCTTACAGCTGTTTTCACAGGAAATTCAATATTACCTTTATTCTCATCACTTCCAGAGATTGCATCCAATGTTACTGCATTACCGAAAGAAGCATATTCAATATCACCTTGGTTTAGCTGAATAGTCTCAGCTTCCGATGGAGCAATAAAAATAGGCTTTGCTGTGGTCAATCCAGATATGTCATAGAGTGTTGCATCTGTATCTGGGTCATCAGTGATCATGTCGCCTAGTTGATTGAGTTGTAAAGACTCATCGTAGGGTATTAACTTAAAGCCTTCTAGTAGTACCACATAGCGTGGCGTAAAAGCTCCCGCGCCTTTAGGTATATTACCTTCTGCCCTCATCATGGGATTAAAACCGCGAAATGCTTCATTCGTTCTTCTTTCATTTCTATATTCGTGATATAGATCTTCAATGGGAAAGAATTCAGCTACACCTTGTGCAAGATGTGCCCGTCTATTTACTCCGTCCCATAAAGCTACTACCGGAGTGGCTACTGTCATATTAAAGACGTCTCCCTATATTTCAAGGGAGACAACCTCCTTAAACGTTAGTTTCTACGCCTGGGACGCAAGATACAGAGATGGTAGGTGAAGCATTAGTGATTTGCCAAATAGTCTTGGCGGCGGTAACACCACCGTCACCTTCACATTCAAATACCACATACTTATTTTCACCTGCTGAACCGCCCACTGTATCACCTGTATGGTCAAATACAAAGAGTACTTCAGTCGCAGTACGATAGAATTCCGTAACAGACTGAGTCAATGTAGACAAATCACTCTTAACATCAGTAGCATCAGGAGTAGCCACAGTAACCGCACCGGAAGAGTTAAAGTCATCTCCACCACCGATAGCGTTATCGGCACCATCACGGAAGAAACAATGCACCCAAGCATTAGTGTCTGCCACAGCACCTGTTCCAACAGTTACAGTATTTGTAACTTGGAAAGGATAGGTAAGTGTATCACCTGCGTCATCAATGAACTCTACATTCAATTTATCAGAGCCAACTAACTGTTCAATAAACAAGCCTTCACCTGCTTCACCGAGATCTGCGGCTGCACCTGTACCCACTAATGGTTGAATCTTACCTGCACCTGTGTAACGATACCATACATTGTATGTCTGACCATCATTAGTATTAGTCGCATGAGCGTTAATGTCCGCATTCAGAGTTGCAATTGCATCTAGATAAGCCACTACCTGATTGAGTGAACCTGCGCCAGTGTTATTGACTACCCAAGTAAAGTCCTTAGTGTCGCCTTCCACGAAACCATTTTCGCTTTGTGCAGTATCAAGCTCTTCCAGAGTCATACCTGTCCATGGGGC
>QNFP01000512.1 GCA_003645535.1 Gammaproteobacteria bacterium
GCTGATTTTCATGGATGTGGGGATTGTCAATTATCTGTGCGGCGGGCGATGGAATGACATGTCGGATGCAACCGCTCTGGCATTGGTGAACGAGGGGCCGTTGGCGGAACAGTTTGTGGGTCAGCATCTGGCCTATCTGGATCACAGTAAACCTCAGCTACATTATTGGTTGAGGGAGGGACGTGCCAACAATGCCGAGATTGACTACGTGATTTCGCAGGGGATGCGGATCCTGCCGGTGGAAGTGAAGGCCGGAGCCAGCGGAACGCTGAAGTCGCTTCAGCAGTTCGTGCTGGAGAAAGGATGTGAACAGGCGCTTCGGTTTGATCTGAACCCGCCGTCACGGATGCTGGTGAATGCTAAAGCCCGCTCCGGGAACGCAGTAGAAGATGTCAGGTTCGAGCTCCTTTCGCTTCCGCTCTATGCCGTGGAATCCTTGTCGCACTGGTAAAGGGCTTTGGTTGTGAATCGTCGACTGGAAGAGCTTCAAGAGCAACAGGCTTCGTTGGATCAACAGCGAGCGGAGGTCATTGCAGAAATCAGACAACTGCAAGATCAGGTTAAGTCAGAAGAGGCTGTTGTTCCACAAAGCGGCATACATTCGCATTCATCTGAAGCGGACAAACTCCATCTTTTCAGGAAACTTTTTGCCGGGCGGGAAGACCTGTTTCCATTGCGATTTGAAAGTCGGAAGAGTGGCCGAAGCGGTTACCAGCCTGCCTGCAGGAACGAATGGAGGCCGGGAGTTTGCCATAAACCGAAGGTAAAATGCGCGAAATGCGAATGCCGTGAATTTATTCCGATTTACGATGGAGTCATCAGGCAGCATCTCTCGGGCGAGGATGACCAGGGGAAACCCTTCGTGATGGGCATCTATCCGCTGCAGAAGGATGAAACTTGCTTGTTTTTAGCTGTCGACTTCGACAAGTCCGAGTGGCAGAGCGATGCACGGGCATTTTTGGACATTTGCGATGAGTTGAGTGTCTCCGCCTATTTGGAAAGATCAAGATCTGGTAATGGGGGACATGTCTGGATCTTCTTTGATGAACGGATACCCGCAGCACTTGCTCGAAAATTGGGTTCATTCATCTTGACCACCGCGATGAACAGGCGACCGGAACTTGGCTTTGATTCCTATGATCGCTTCTTCCCCAATCAGGACCGCATGCCATCCGGCGGATTCGGAAATCTTATTGCGCTTCCATTGCAAAAATCGGCAAGAGCAAATGGTAACAGCGAGTTTGTTGATCCGTCATTTACTCCCTATCTTGACCAATGGAGTTTTCTTTTCAATATTCGAAGAATTAAAAAGGCACAGATTATTGAGTTGGTCAAGGAAGCAGAGCGGGATGACCTGGTTCTGGGCGTGCGAGTTGCCCCTGATGATGATAATACTGTCCCATGGCTGTTGCCTCCTTCCCGAAAAAGAACCCAGGCAATATCCGGGCAGAATCCTGATTCGATTGAAATTGTCTTGGCCAATCAGATCTATGTGCCTAAAGAAGGCTTATCGCCCTCATTAAGAAATGCAATCCTGAGGCTGGCTGCTTTTCGCAATCCGGAATTCTACAAAGCGCAAGCTATGCGCATGCCTGTTTTTGATAAGCCCCGAATCATTGCGTGTGCCGAAGAGTTTCCTGAACATATCGGGTTGCCGCGCGGGTGTGTTGAAGATTTGAAGAACCTGTTGAAATCCGTATCCATCAAAATGACGATTTCGGATCAGCGAAACGCCGGTCAGCCCCTAAAGGTTTCCTTCTTGGGGAAACTGAGGGATGAACAATTGCTGGCGGGCAATGCTCTGCTTAAACATGATATCGGCATCCTGTCCGCGCCGACCGCATTTGGGAAAACCGTGCTTGCATCCTGGCTTATTGCGCAGCGGAAAACCAATGTGTTGATTTTGGTTCATCGACGGCAGTTGATGGAGCAATGGATTGAGCGGTTGTCGACTTTTCTTGGGCTTGAACAAAAAGAAATCGGCAGGATTGGTGGAGGCAGGCGTAATGTTTCCGGACGGATTGATGTCGGTGTTATCCAGAGCCTGAATAAAAAGGGTGTCGTCGATGACCTTTTGGCAGGATACGGGTATGTGATTGTCGATGAGTGCCACCATATTTCTGCAAAAAGTTTTGAGGATGTGATGCGTGCATGTCCGGCCAAATATATAACCGGACTTTCTGCAACGGTGACGCGTCGTGACGGGCACCATCCGATTGTGTTTATGCAATGCGGAGCGGTACGCTACAAGGCGCATGACAGGGCGCACGCTATGCAGCGGCCATTTGAACATAAGGTTATTGTGCGCAACTGCACCGATGTTGAATTCAATGCCGAAACAGAAGAGTCCATTTCCGAGATATACAGGAAGCTCATGTTGAACCAGCAGCGTAACCGTCGAATCGCGAGTGATGTGGTTGCTGATTACGAAAACGGTCGAAGTCCTTTGATTTTAACTGAACGAACTCAGCACCTCGAAATTCTGTTTGAATTGCTGGAATCGAAAATTGATCGAATTGTTGTCCTTAAAGGCGGCCTCGGAAAGAAGCGGTTGAGGGTCATTATGGACAACCTACACAGCTGGAAAAACGAACCTCATGTAGTATTGGCTACCGGTCGCTATCTGGGCGAAGGTTTTGATGATCCTCGACTGGATTCATTGTTCTTGGTCATGCCGGTTTCCTGACGGGGCATTCTTTCGCAATATGCGGGA
>QNFP01000513.1 GCA_003645535.1 Gammaproteobacteria bacterium
ACCTCACCTTTGGCAAAACGATAAGCCGCATCCGGGGCAAGACGGTTACCAAAAAAACCTGCATCGGTTGAATATGAAGTATGTAAATGTGTATCACCAAAATAGACATTGTCAGGATAGGTGTCTTCAAGGTAAGGAGCATATTCAGTACGCGAAGCGCGTGCACCAACAAGTGATGTTGGTTTGATAGTAGTCGTAGTACTTTGAGCTGTAGTCTTTTTTGTTTCAGGCGGACTTTGTGGATCTGATGGTGAACATGCGCTCTGGCTAAGAGCCAGGCAAGTTGTTAATACAATTACTGTTGGGCGCGATAATATATTTTGTAGTAGATATGGCTTGTTTGATTTGTTAATCACTGAGTCATCTCCTGTCAAAGGGTACTTTTTTATGGTGTATATATAAGGGGTCAAACCCATTACTACTTTTTAACCATCATTACTCCGGGCTCCTGCCCTCTACCCTATGGGCCAGGCAAAGCCTGTTTTAAATCGCATGGAGCGATTTAATCTGGCGAAAGCCGGAATCCAGATATTAATATTAGATGCCGGCTAACAATACCGGATCAGGTCCGGCACAGGATACGCCAGTATGACGACGTGGCAAGTATGATTGTTTGCGAGTTAACCTTTTGGTTTGTACCAAATCGGTGAAGTATAAGCGCGTTCCTGATGGATTAATGCTGCGACCAAGAAATGAACGCCTGATGGTCCGAAAATTCAGCTAGTACAACTCAGAACCACCTCGGCTAGTTAACCACCAATTCTCGCGGGGCGTGATTAACAGGTTCACATTCCCCATCGCTGACAATAGACGTTTCACCCAGGCTCATAGTCAATCCGGTTTTGTCGTCCAGCAGAATCATATGAATAAAAAACACCATGCCTTTCTCAATCACATCAGGATGATCTTTCCAGATCATCGGCCAGTCCATCCAGGTTGGTGGATAGGATATGCCCATGGAGTAACCACAGGCTTTTAATGCAGCATGCCCGTAACCCGCTTTATTAAAGCCGTCGACATGGGCCTTATAGATATCGCCGACGGTGTTTCCAGGTTTGAGGACTTCCTTACAGGAATCCAGCGTATCACGACAGGCGTCAAACATACTCTGCTGTACTGGATCAGGCTTGCCGGTTACCACTACACTCATGGCAGCAGCATGATAATGGCGATAAGCCCCTGCGAATTCATGCTGAACCTGGTCATTCTCTGCTACGTTGTTCTTGCCGGTATGATATCGAATCATCAAGGCATCCTCTCCTGCTCCCATAGGCCAGCGACTGGCACTGGGGTCGCCATCCGCAGCCAGCATGGCCTGCATCATATTTCCATACACTTCCCCAAGAAACATCCCGGGTACGGAATCACGATTCGCTATCGCCCAGCCAATATCCGAAATTTCCCCGGCCTTTCTAACATAAACCAATTCAGATTCTGATTTCACCAGACGAAGCTCTCGTACCAGATCCGAGCCATCCGAGGTAACACAAAAACCTTCCAGCGCCACATCCACCATCCTGGAACGCTGACCTGTCAGGCCGTAAGCATGATATTCAATGGCTATCTTTTTTCCCTGACAGCCATATTCCCGCATCACTTCCCGCAGATCAACGGCCGGGTTTGCGCCGTCCCGGTCTTCCCATATCCGGATATCCTCAATCACTGAGGTAATCCGCGACTGAATACGATCGGCTGAACGGGTTAACAGAAACAATTTGCCATCGGAATCCATAAACATTCCCTGAAACATGGTATACCCGGATGTATCATAGCCGGTGAGATAGAACATACTCTCCTGCCGAAAGATGAGAATCGCGTCGAGCCCACTGTTCTTTAACTTGTCCTGAAGGCGTTTCTGACGCGTCCTGAATTCATGCTTTTTAAAATGCAATCCCATATACCTGTCCTCGATTCATCAGGGGTCGCAATGCTAAGTGAGAGATCTTCAAGTATTCTGCGAATTTTAGTCACCTGCTGTGCGTTGGTTTCGGCAAATTGGCCTTTTCCCAAATACAAACTGTCTTCCAGACCAACCCGAACATTGCCTCCCATGGTTCCGGCTCTGGTGGTATAAGGCATCTGAAAACGGCCTGCTGCCAGCACAGACCATTCGTGGTCTTCTCCAAACAGCTTTAACGCCATACGTCGCATATGCATGAGATTTTCTTCATCGGCGCCGATCCCTCCCAGTATCCCGAAAATCGTCTGGATAAAGAAAGGCGGTTTTATCAGCCCGCGATCCACCAGGCCGGTTTCCAGTACCCCCATGTTGGCACCCCGCGCACGATAAACGCCACCGTATTGCTCGGTGATGGGTTTAGCCGAAGCTTTGTATTTTTCATACTCGTCGGCATTTTCGATCTCCGTGTCGACGATTAGATAGGGAGGCATGATTCGCTCCTTCAACAGCCACAGCGGGTTGTGTATTATGGGCGATTTTATTCAATATAACTTGTTGAAATTTAAGAATTTGTTTGTTTTATTGCTCTGATAATAGGCACCGGGTAAGCAAGATGAATTCTAACGCCTCTAATTTTTCCATAAATCAGGCTTCGAGCTACTGACTGGTATCAAAATATGTTACATCACAATGTTGAAAACTTATATCAGCTAGAGTGGGCCTAATCCCTTGATGCGGCTGCTCGCATCGAACTGGCTCAGATATCTGCCGTAACCGTCGGAATCGGCTAGATCGAGTTTGTACCAATGAT
>QNFP01000514.1 GCA_003645535.1 Gammaproteobacteria bacterium
TCTTTAGCTGGAGCCATACTTTAACTCCTCATTTTCAGCAAGAATCCCCCATTTTATTAAAGCATTTTCAATATGAACAATGGCGGTTTCCTGTGATTCATCTACTGGAGGAGTTAAGTTCTCACCCCATGAGAGAGTTTTTGGCTGTACAGCAACCATTGCTCGATACATGGGAATTGTATCTGTAAGACGGGTCATATCGAATAAATCACTCAGTGAAACTTCGTGGACACTTTTGAACGGTTTATTAAGAAACTTATCCAATTCAAGATCAAAAAAAGACTGGACTGAACCTGGTGAGCTATTTGACCCTGCCGGCCTGGACAGACGCCGATGGCGATGGAAAACCTCTAAACGCGGTACCGATGGTCCTGTTTGTACACGGCGGGCCATGGGGCCGAGATAACTGGGGTTACCATTCATACCATCAATGGCTGGCCAACCGTGGTTACGCGGTTTTAAGTGTGAATTTTCGCAGTTCCACCGGTTTTGGTAAGGATTTTATCAATGCGGGCGTTCATGAATGGGCCGGAAAAATGCACGATGATCTTATCGACGCAGTAAACTGGGCAATTGATAACGGGATTGCCCAAAAAGATAAAATTGCCATTATGGGAGGCAGCTGTGGGGGTTATGCCACCCTTGTTGGTCTTACCTTCACGCCGAACGTTTTTGCCTGCGGCGTCGATATCGTCGGACCATCAAATCTAAATACCTTGCTGGAAACGATACCACCTTACTGGAAATCGATTTTCAATATGTTTACCCGCCATATAGGTGATCCCGGAACAGAAGAAGGAAAAAAACTATTGGCTGAAAGATCTCCGTTGACCTATGTGGATAAGATCAATAAACCTCTGCTCATCGGTCAGGGAGCCAATGACCCCCGGGTTAAGCAGAGTGAAGCGGATCAAATTGTCAATGCAATGACTGAAAAAAATATTCCGGTTGTTTACGTTCTCTACGGTGACGAAGGACATGGTTTCAGAAGGCCGGAAAATAAACTCTCTTTTAATGCTGTAGTAGACCTTTTTCTGGCACAGCATCTGGGCGGCAGGTTCCAACCGATCGGTGAGGATTTTAACGGATCCAGTATTAAAGTACCGACTGGGGCAGATCAAATCCCGGAATTGAAAAAAGCCTTAGAGTAGATTTTTAAAAAAACCCGGCTCCATTGCCGGGTCAGATTGTTGACAAAGCCTCACAAGATATTGTGGGGCTTTTCTATTTTTAGTATATTACTGCTATGATACGAGAACACAACCCCCAACACGAAATGGAATTTGTGAGCATCGATTCACTGGTTCCAAAAGATCATCTACTGCGTAAGATTGATCTGTCTATTGACTTCGGTTTTATCCGTGAAAAAGTCAAAGGTTTATACTGCCCTGATAACGGACGGCCGGGCGTTGATCCGGTTATCTTGTTCAAAATGCTTTTCATCGGCTATTTTTTTGGTATTCGCAGCGAGCGTCAGTTGATCAGAGAAATAGAGGTGAATGTGGCCTATCGCTGGTTTCTCGGGTTCGGTTTACAAAGCAAAATACCGCACCATTCAACCATTAGCCAGAACCGCAGGAGACGATTTTCTCAGAGCAATATCTATCAAGAGATATTTGATACCATCGTTCTAAAATCAATAGAAAAAAAGATGGTCGATGGTAAGACCTTGTACACAGATTCAACGCACTTAAAAGCCAATGCCAATAAAAACAAGCATGTGCGAAAACAGGTAGAGCAATCAACCCGCAGCTATATTGAGGCTTTAGAAAAGGATATTGCTGAAGATCGTGAAAAGCACTATAAGAAACCCTTAAAACCTAAAGCAGATAAGGAATCGAAAAAAGAGATCAAGCAGAGTACAACGGATCCGGATAGTGGTTTTATGCACCGGGACGGAAAACCGAAAGGTTTTTTCTATTTAGACCACCGTAGTGTGGATGGTAAGTTTAACATTATTACCGATACCCACATAACAGCGGGCAACGTTCATGATAGTATTCCATATTTAGAGCGTTTGGATCATCAAATAAGCAAATTCGGCTTTGAGGTAGAATCCGTGGGATTGGATGCGGGCTATTCCACAGCGGCCATATGTAAAGGATTAATTGAGCGAGGGATTTATGGGGTTATCGGTTATTACCGACCACGCGGGAAAAAAGGTAAATTCAGAAAGAGAGACTATCACTATGACAAAAACCAAGACTGCTATATCTGTCCGGCAAAGGAGAAGTTAAACTACCGCACAACAACGCGAAGTGGCTATCGGGAGTATGTTTCAAATCCCAGGATCTGTTCACAATGTTCATTATTAAGCATGTGCACTCAAAGTCAAAACAAACAGAAAGTAATTACCCGTCATATCTGGCAAGCGTATAAAGATGAGGTGGACAAACACCGCCTGGAACCCAAAGGTAAAAAGATATACCAGCGTAGAAAAGAGACCATAGAGCGGAGCTTTGCCGATGCAAAGCAGTTACATGGTCATCGCTATGCGCGGATGCGTGGAATTGAAAAAGTGGAAGAGCAGGCATTATTAGCCGCAGCTTGCCAGAATATGAAGAAAATAGCTCTTCATCTATCGCAGAGACTCATTAAAATCTATGAAAAAGGTCTATTAAGTGTGAAATATGGCATAGAAATTCAGTTTTCGAGATAAGAATTGGAGAGATTAATCGTTTTCGCTTAGTGACATCAAAAAAGAAAAA
>QNFP01000515.1 GCA_003645535.1 Gammaproteobacteria bacterium
AACGTGGGATGAGTCGCAGCATGGCCTATCTACTGACCAAAATATTTGGTCAGGAAGCTCTTGAAAAGACTCCTGCTGAAACTGCTTCCGCAGAGAGACTTAAAAACCTCACCAACCCGTACTACGAGACTGCTAAGTACCTGCCTCAAAACGATCAGGATACTGTAACACAGACAACAGAAATTCTACGTACGTTGCAGAATAAACTGTTTGACGCAACACACCTTGGTAATATAAAAGGCTCGGATACCTATGATGCTGACGTAGCTAAGTTAAGAGCTTCTGTACTAGCAGTAAATGAAGCTCTTAACCATCAATTGGGAGCATTCTCTCAGAAAGGTGCAGAGTACGCTGAGAAATCGGTTCTGGATGAATCCTTCAAGAAGTTAGCGGAGGATTACAAAGCAGCAACCAAGCAAGATCTGTCGCCTGCTTTCAAGAATGAAGATGCGTTAGTTGAGTTGCAAGATATTCTAGCTGAGCTGGCTAATGTGAACAAGGCCCTGAGTGAACCTGTTCGGGGTGGACGTGGGCAACAACGTGCATTAGAGATTAGAAAGCTAGTACTCACAACTGAAGCAAAAGCCTCTGTTGCTAGAGAACTGGGGACAATCTTTGATGAGCAACGACTCGCAGCAAGAGCAGCTTCCACGGGCATCGATGCAGCTGATATCACAGGTTTGCAAAGGATAAATCCAAAGAAGTTTATTGAGTTCAAGAAAATAGCAGATGATTTGACTGCGCAACTAGCCCTGTTAACTAATACAGCTGATGAGGCTGAGGCTGCTACCAAGCGTTCTCTGATTAAGAGTTTCAAAGCAGCTGCTCTTAGTTTGTTAGAAGTTGAAGATACTCTCAAAGGTGTCAATACTGGTTTAGATAAACTGGGTCTTACAAAAATCAAGTCAGAAGTCTATGAGCTATTTGATGGGAATACTTCGAAAGATTTGATAGATAGTATCAGTGCTGCAACACTAACGACTATACAACTGAATCAAGCCTACGAAGGTGGTGAAGCAAACCTAGGAGAACAGTTGAGGTTAGCTAAGCTTCTTAGAAATGAACTCTCCCAACTAGAAGGTGCTCTTAAACTAAGTAACTTAGAAGCTACTAAGCACCTTCTAGCTGGCTCTGAGTCGGCAGGGTTCAAAGTAGCTACTTTGAAGAAACGTGAAGTAGAGATTCCCAGGGAGGCATTGCGTTCTCCAAAAGACTTTATTAAGAAATTTAATGAAGTCAATGAAGCCCGTTTAGAGCTTCTTCTGACAGAGATGACTCAGGCAGCATTACCTGGTAAGGATATTGACTTGAAGACCCCTGTGGATAGACTCGCTAAAGCTGAAAAGCAGATGACATCTTTCACAGACTCGACCGTCGCTAACGTGTTAACGTTAGAAGATACTTTCCAGAAGTTGGATGCTGTATTTTCCACTGAAGACCTATTGGGCATGTCCCCTGAAACATTCGAAGGTCTTGTTCGAGCTGGTATAGAGATGAATAACGTCGCTAACCAGATTGAGAAACTAGGCTTGAATGCTACTAAGACACAGTTTGATAAGCTACTACTGAGAAAGTTAGCAGCAATTGAAACTGGTTTTAGAGCTACAGTAGGTCTTATCGGAAGCACAGGCTCTAAAATAAATGAGATGTTTACTGGTGGTGATATTAGACAAGACCAGATACAGTTCATTTCTGATGATACAATTGATGCTTTACGTAAGTCAGAAAAGTCTGTTGCAAGACTGACTCATGACCTGACTAAGAAAGAGAATGTATCTAAGTTCGTAGAAATAAATGAAGAGCTAGCAAAAGCTGAGCGTACAAGTAAGAAGATACTTGACAACCTAAGCACAAGGGGCGGCAGAGAAGAACTCTTATCTAATAGACTAGGTTACTCTAGAGAGGAAGCCTCGAACTTCGATGACAAGGCGTTACTTGAAAGGTCTGCTGCAGGTATTATTGGAGCACAACGTTCTGTTGACCTGGATGCAAGGATTCTGGGGGCTGGTGTCAAATCTGGTACTTCTGGAGCTGTCAGTGCTGCTGGTGGGGCGATTTCCGCAGCCGAGGGCAGCACTAATGCCCTGCTGAAAAGCGCGGCAGAGGCGAGCACAGGGGCTGCAAGAGCCCTTATGGCAAATCAGTCAGGGTTTCAGAACGATATCAAAGATCTTTTCGCATTTAATCGTAGAGCAGCGCTGGAACCTGCTGACCAGAGAGCTACTGCTAAGTCCGCCAGGGACCAAGCTTTTAGGGTCTCTCCTGAAGAGCTTAACACAATACTAGGCTCCTTGGGTAGTCGTTTCAGTGATCTTGATAAGCTTAGTGGTAGAATGCTAGAGGCTGATAGATTGACGCTAGCTAGCAAGTTGGGTGAGCTTAGGGTTGAACGTAGAAAGTTTGATGCCAACATAACAGACAGAGCTACATTTGAAGACAGTGAAATAAACATCACAGATCAAATAGCTGCTCTGATATCTAAGAGTGTATATGCACTGGATACCCAGTCACTTGCTAGTGAATATGGTATAGCAATAGATGACAGTGTTAAAAGCATGATCAATGCTGGTGAGAAGGCATACCTAGATGGTATGTTAAACGGTCTGAGAGATACTGACTTAGCAGCAGATGCAGCAATAACTGATGCAGGTAGAGAAGCGGCAGCTACTACGGTAGAGCTTATGAAGCGTAATCTAGCTGATCAAG
>QNFP01000516.1 GCA_003645535.1 Gammaproteobacteria bacterium
ACGCTTGTTGACATAACCTGTTTGCTGGTAAAGTCTGTTTGCTGGTAACGTAAGTTACCGTTATCACAGCTGTAGGGTAACACAAATTTTATATAAAAACAATCTTCACTACATGGAACAGAAAGAATGTGCGAAATGCTATGATCGCCAACCTATTGAGAACTTCACACCTCACTACCAGTATTGGGATGACAGGGAAGGTACATGTAAGAAGTGTCGTAAGATGCTTAAGGTTAAGTTCTCAGCTATCCAACAGAGGACATATAGGCTCACCCATTACCCATACAATCAAAAGGCTTGTAGCGCCTGTAAGGAGCTTCTAACGCTAAGTAAGTTCTGCAAGAAGCGTAAGCATAGAGATGGTCTCTCATATGAGTGTAGACCTTGCTCTAAGATAAAGAATGTCCCATTCCTACCCCAATACACCAAAGATAAGCTAGAGAATGAGAGGAGAGTCTTGGAAGGCTTAGAGCCTATCATCAAGAAGAGAACGAAAGGTGTTCTGTTCAGTATGTAATATCAACCACTTAACTCCTTTAATGGGGTAAGATGAGGGCGGTGCTACCCCATTTAGCGTTTCTATTACCCCATTAATGTATGAATTCATACACCGTGTATGTATATATACGTACATCGTATATAACAAACCGTATGCATATATGCATACACCACCAATACGCTAATACGCTAATAGAGTAGTAGAAACTCTATTAGCGTATGAATTCATACACCACCAGTATGATTCAAAACAGTGACAAGTTTTTAGTGTGAAAAACATGTCAAAATATTACGCTTCCTACCTACTCAAACCGTTTCAACCCACTGTAATTGCTCATGTAAAATAAACCTTGCATTTAAATTAAATCTCCTGTATACTGAATATAGAAACCAACATTGGAGATAAATATGAGCGTTGCAACAATAATCAATCAACAACTAAGAGCTTTCACACCATCTAACGTCTTCTGTAGTTGGGGAGCTTCAAAATTCCAAGCTGTAGGAGCTAATCAAATCGAAGGAATTGGAGAGAGCTACTCAGGAGCTTTGATGTTCTTTTCAAGAGGTTTCCTACATAGAGGCCACGTTCTAATATCTCTAAACGGTATGGATGAATACACAATATCAATAGGTTCAGTAAGAAAAGGTAAGATGAACGTCAAAAAACAAATAAAAGGTATTCATTTCGACATGCTTGGAACTATCATCGACAGTATGATTGAAACAAAAAACAACTACGAAGATAGAAAAGATCAAGGAGCTGCGTAATGAGCAAAATGAATAATTTACTAACAGAGCTGAAAACATTGCTTGGCAGATATAACGCCACAATTGAGGTAGGATATGATGATTGTTCCGACACTCACGGTATGTCCGGTGAGCACATGAATATTTATATAACCAAAGACGACTCTTTTAAAACTGAAGAATCTCACACAATTAATGGGTGGGGTATAGATGAGCATGATATAGATGTAGTAAAATCTACAGAGCCAACCAAAGAAGAGCTGATTAAGCAAATACAGGATACAACGGAAGAGCTAGCGCTCATCGAAGAAAAGTATGCAAGACTAAGCGCTGCATATTGGAATTTATAATGGACTACACGATAATTAAAATAAAATAATGCTTGCATTTAACCCTATTTCCTGTATACTGAATATAGAACCTAACACTGGAGATAAAAATGGACTACACAATGAGAGAAATCGGAGAAGAGCTACACAGCCTAATCAGCGTTGGAAAAAACTCTATCAATAAATTCAAAGAAGAATTCGACAAAGACCCATACCATACTATTCTATGGACAGATATTCGTACAATAGTTGCTTCGGTTGAGGCGTATGAATACCTAGTAGTCCTACTGCATAAAAGCGAATCAATGGAAACCTTCACTAAAGGATGTGCCCATCTATGTAGATATAAAGCTGCTAAGTTAGATAAAGAGAGTACTAAGCAAAATAAGATGAATACAGCCCAAACACAATGCTATAATTCATTCTATCTAGATTATTTAAATAATTAGGGGGTAAGATGACAAATATCATAGTCAGTGCAATATTAACATGCACAACACCTTGGATTAACATTTCAGGTTCTACAATTAAATTCAAGAACATTAAGACTGTGGTTATAGCTAAGGCCAATATTGGAGACGTTTATATCTTCAAATTCAATATCAAGTTCAATCAGTCTGTTAAATATAAGATAGTTGACTCAGATTGGGTTAAAGCTAATTGTAAGTAAGGAGAATTATTATGTTTAGAGTTGGAGATAGAGTAATATCAGGTAAAAGAGAAGGTGTAGTGGTTCAAGCAGGAGATACACGAAAATATGTATTCCCAGATCCACGTCCAGTTAAGGTTAAATTTGATAATGGCGAATATATGTCATTTACAGCAAACGGAAGCATGTACCGTGGAACTCCAGACATCCGAGATCTAAGGCGTGAGATAACTCAACCGCTAAAAAACCCTGTAGAAGAGCTAAAAGAGCTTAAAAGCGATGTTAGAAAGCTTCTGTGGAGCATAGCTAGGCATCGTGAGAAAGTAAAAGGCGTCTTAACCAAAATTGTAGGTAAAACTATTAAAGAATGTACAGATGAGAGAAGATATGGTATAGTTAAGGATGTAATGGATAAAATTAAGTAAGGAGCGAAGCAAATGAAATATGAGTTAACAGAAGAATCAATAAACCATTATGGAACC
>QNFP01000517.1 GCA_003645535.1 Gammaproteobacteria bacterium
AGATTCAAGCCAATGTTTTATTTGTTCTATGCGTTGTGGCATCTCGCTCTGAGGCATTCCTACTGGTCAGCAAAACACCCATCATAAGTGAAAAGACGGTAATACGAAAGCCTTTTGTTCATTCAATAAATCTTTAGCGAAGGCAACAATCTTCTGCTGATTCTGACCCATGAACTTTTCGCTTATTATCGATAATCGCTAAAAGGGTTGCTCTTTATATCTTCCTGTTCCATTTTTTCACGCTCTTTTTTTACCCGCTTACTTTTTTCTGTTTTTCTTTGTTTTTTCTTAGTAATAATATATTTACTACTTCCGGGAGTCCTTTGCGATTTATCCACTCCCGGACTTCTTGGCGTGTTGTCCGTGGACACATCTTTTCGTTCACTGGAATAACCGAGTTTTCGGGATGGATCCTGACCCAGTCCCGAACGTATAACAGGATCATTTTTCCCGGGATTAATATCACTGTCAGAAGAAAAAGTATTCTTGCTTAATAATAAGCCGCCCATACTTTCTAATTCATTGTCCGTTTTTTCTACTGAGCTCGCCCATAAGGGTGACATTATAAAAAGGCTAAAAATCAAAGCTGATTTGATCATGGCTGCATCTCCCAAATATTGAAATAATCAGAGCTTCTTATAAAATTCAGCATATATCATTCTCCCGCAGTAAGGAAGGCTCAAACAAGCTTCAAACCAAAAGAATGCGACATCATTCCCACTTAAAACAGGAATTCAGTCACATTAGGAGTACTAAACTGATTTCTGAGCCGGTTCAATACTCTTTCAGGATTTAATAACAGCCATGATACGTTCAAATATTACACGGACTTCGTCGGCCATATCTTCCATTTCCGGTTTATCAACAACGGTAAACATGGCTGCAGGATCGACAATGGCGACAGTGGTACTGCCATCATCTTCTTCACGAATAACCACATTACAGGGCAGCAGAAGACCCAGATCAGGTTCTGCCTGCAGTGCTTTATTGGCTAATACAGGGTTACAGGCACCCAGGATTTTATACGGCCTGCGATCAACATCAATTTTTTTCTTCAGTACGGCTTGAACATCAATTTCGGTCAGTATACCAAAGCCTTCATCTTTTAGTGCTGCAATGGCTTTTTGCTCCGCTTCTTCCATACCACAATCAACGGTTACGTGAATTCCGTACATATTTTTCTCCAATTTTAATTTAGTAATAAATTATATGGTATTCCGGCAGCAGAAAATCAACAGGATTGAATCGGGATCATGTTATTAAAAGGAAACGTTATTATGAGGAAATGTTATTGTGAGGATTAGTAATGGATACTCTGACAAGAAGTTGAGAAAGCCTCTAATGAGGCAGCAGGTGGGATGCGTCTTCCTGATTAAAAAAATGGCCCATAACGACATAGCCTTTTTCAATGCTGTTATTTAATTTACAATCACTATTATCCAGATTACAGTTGAGCCACTTACTGGGCAGAAAATCAACCTGATGAATGGGCGCAAGTGTGCCGTCTTTTTCACAGGAAAGATGGGTTTCTCCACTGGATGTGTGGCGAAACGCAGGCAAAATCCCCATAAACCGTTTATAAATCCGGCTCTCATGGTCTACTGACTCAGTATTTTTTAGTGCTTTTTTGTCCACTTTACCAGTACGACATTGATCGCTGCAGGATTGGGCTGCACTTTTATTAAAACTCATAACATGTCCTCCACCGCCGGCTGTTATTTTTTAGCAATTGAATTTAACTATAGCGCAAATATGAAAAAAATCACAAAATCTTTCTATTTATGTTACCTTTCTCACATAAAAACAAAGTAGCGAATATATATTGTTGATATTAATAAAGTTTATTTTTTAGAATCTGTTGCATTTACTGATAAATATGATATCTTTCCATGCAATATGGTTAATTTTTATGCACTTATAAGCACATTTATTAAAAAGTTCAGCTTAAATGACAAAAAATTTCTGGCAGCACAAAACCCTGAGTGAAATGACCGGCGACGAATGGGAACAGCTTTGCGACGGCTGTGCCAAGTGCTGCCTGCATAAAATTGAAGATGAAGAAACAGGGCTCATCTTTGGTACCAATGTCGTCTGCCAGTATCTTGATGAGCAAAATTGCCAGTGCCGGGATTATGCCCACCGCAGTGTTCTGGTACCGGAATGTATCACTCTCAATCCAGACAATCTGGAACAGGTGTATTTTATGCCGTCAACCTGCAGTTATCGTTTATTGGCAGAAGGCAAATCACTACCAGACTGGCACCCCTTGCTGACCGGAAATAAAGAATCCGTGCATGAGTCAGGCAATTCGATCCGGGGCAAGGTCATTTGTGAACTGGAAGCCGATGATTTAATGTATCATCTGACGGGTGAGTGGGATTGATGGTTCTTCAAATTGCGGCGTTTCAATGAGCAGACGGGGTGATAGATACCACATTATTTTCTTTCTTTTGTAACTCACACCAGAGCAAATCAACGGGTTGCTCCTGGTCTGGAATATAACCGGTTTCACTGTCCAGAAGGATCTCACGCACCCAGGAAACATTAAAATCATTACAGGCTTCATCCAGCAAGCGTAATTTTTCTTCAATAACCGACAGAGACAGACATTTTTCTTCTGCTCTCATTATTCTTGGATGCCGGGTGCCCGTCACATTGTCACCTATGAGTAATTCTTCATAGAGTTTTTCACCCGGTCTCA
>QNFP01000518.1 GCA_003645535.1 Gammaproteobacteria bacterium
AGACGGCTCCAGAAAGAGCCACCTGAATTAAACATCACGACCTTCCTTAACCTGATGGTTGTGCTTGTCCCGTTCCTGCTGATTACTGCAGTCTTTTCACGCGTGACCATTATGGAATTAAACTTACCTAGTGGTGGTACCAGTGCAGCTGATAAACAACAGCTATCGATCGAAGTTATCGTTCGACAGAAAGGCCTGGAGATCAGTAACGGCAAACAGGTGCTCGCGAGATTCCCTCTGCTTAAAGCAGAAGATGTCGCTGCCACAACAGAAAGTGCTGACACTAGTGAAGAACTGGACACCAGCAAGCTTTACGATCTTAAGCTGTTAGCAAAATATCTGACCAGGATAAAAAACCAATACCCGAATAAAACGGATGCTCTCGTGCTGATGGAGTCTGATATCGAATATCGTGTATTGATCAGAGTAATGGATGCAGTACGTTCAACATTTGTTCGCCAGTCCGGCGGTGAAGGTGAAGCTGATGTATTGCAGCAGGTTGTTCTTTTCCCTGATATTTCGATAGGGGATGCACCATGAAGCAGAACAGACGTATAAAACGCATGGAGCGTGCTAATAAAAAAAGTTCAACTACAGGTGGCTTGAGTCTGGTTTCATTGATGGATGTATTCACCATCCTGGTATTTTTCTTGCTAGTTAATTCATCATCTAGTGATGTAATGGAACCACCTAAAAATATTAAGCTGCCTGACTCCGCGATAGAAACTAAACCCCGCGAAACGGTAATCGTGATGATTACACCAACGCAGATTTTAGTGCAGGGTGAACCGGTTATCAGTACTCAGGAAGTTGTCGATAGCAAAAACCCTCTTATTACAGAAATAAAAGACAGACTTGAACTGCAGAAGAAAAAAGTTATCGGTATCAACACTAAGGTTGTATCAGAGAGCCAGGAAGTAACAGTACTAGCTCATCGCACAGTGCCTTTTCATCTGATGAAGAAGGTGATGGCAAGTTGCGCCAGTGCGGGTTATGGGAAAATTTCTCTAGCTGTCGTTCAGAAAGCAAAAAGTAACAGTTAGCGGACGTATTACGTGATAGATGACATCTCAAAACAACAGGAAGAAATCAATCGTAAGATTGATGAGGCCTACAGCCGTCTAGATACTTTAAAAGGTGAAGACGTCGATGTTTCTGACGAGTTAAAAGATCTTATTACGGTGCGTGATCGTTTCTCTATACTGAGTGATGTCAATGACCAGCTAGCAAAACTGGAGAAGATTGGTGGCGGTGATCTATTCTGGGGCGCTGACTATAATCCTGAAACTGCTAAGCGTGAGCAGTTACGTATTCATAATCTGGTTACAAATTATGATACTCGTGTTGCTGAGTTACAGAGTCAACAACAGGTCAGTGAAGAAACGGTTGAAAGTCTAACAGCAAAAATTAATGTATTAAACGAAGATACCGTTGCGCTGCTAGAGCTCGAAGAAGAGTTGCTAGAAGAATTTATCATCGAACGTGAAATGGATGAACAACCTTTCCGTGAGTTGGCATTACCGTGGAACCAGAACAGTAAAGATCAGAAAAAATTCAGAAAAGTATTACTGATCGTTTTATTTTTCTCCATGTTATTAGGTGTTTTAATTCCGTTATGGGATATTCCAATACCAGATCGTGTAGAAGTAGTAAAAGTTCCTGAGCGTCTGGCTAAGTTGATGGTGCCTAAACAGAAACCACCACCACCGCAGCAGGAAAAAGTTGAAGAGAAAAAACCTGAAAAAGAAAAGGTTAAAAAGGATAATAAACCGGTCCCAGAAAAAGCTAAGAAGTCTCGTAAGAAGGCAGAAAAAGCTGGCTTGATGGCATTCAAAGATGATTTTGCTGACCTTATCGATGATAGTGCTGATGCTAAGTTAGGCGCTTCTGCAAAAGTAAGTGGTAAAGGCAGTAAGGCTAAGAAAACAACACGTTCTCTGATTACTTCTAATGTCGGTACTAGCAGTGGCGGTATTAACACAGCATCCTTAAGTCGTAATGTCGGTGGTAGTGGTGATAGCATAGGCGGCGTTGAATTCTCCCGTGTAGAAAGTTCGATCGGAACCGATTTTGCAGGAGAAGAGAGCCCACTTAGCGGCGGCCCAGGACCTTCACGTACTGACGAAGAAATACAGATTGTATTTGATCGTTATAAAGCAGCATTGTATAGGATATACAATCGTGAATTACGTAAGAACCCAACACTGCAAGGTAAGATGGTGTTGCGCATAACGATTAAACCTGATGGTAGCGTTTCTGCGAGTTCGGTAGATTCCAGTGATATGGATTCACCAGCACTCGATAAGAATATCGCGGCCAGAGTGAAGAAGTTTAACTTTGGTGAAAAAGAAGGTGTACCAACTATTACCATTCTTTATCCTATCGATTTCTTACCAGCGTCTTAATCTGAAAAGTACATCGTAAAAGACTTATACCAGCTACTCGTTCAGAGTGGCTGGTAAAAATAATGTTGAAATACTGCCATTCTCGCTAAAAAGATATTGCACTGGCGAGAGTGGCTTGTTTTTTTCAAAACCAATAATCTTATTTATACTAATATAATCAATAGGTTATATAAATATTTTTACGATCTATTTTTTTAAAAATAAATGCACGAGATTGTCGATAATTTGACGTTTTCGCTGATAAAAAAAAGTTAAATACTATACTTGTGGTTATGTAAGCACTGTCGATAGTAA
>QNFP01000519.1 GCA_003645535.1 Gammaproteobacteria bacterium
CGGTTGCCCGGTTGATAAAGACAAACTGCTCGATGGGACTTCCGCTGTACCAGGCCATAAAGAATTCGGTTGCATACGCATATCCCACCATCATTCCCGTGACAAGCAGGACCTTGGAAATCCTTTCCATATGGTCCAGAGTAATGAGGTGATCCAGTTTGAAGACTTTGCGCACCACCGTCATAACTGTCAGTACCATTGCGAAGCCCGAAAAAATAGCGCCGGCAACAAAATAGGGAGGCAGTACGGTTGTGTGCCAGCCGGGTAAAATGGCTACGGCAAAGTCAAAACTAACTATGGTATGAACAGACAGAACCAGGGGAGTGGCTATTCCGGCCAGTATCAGGTATACGCGTTCGTAATGCTGCCAGTGACGATTGGAAAAACGCCAGCCTAAGCTCATTACGGTATAGATCATTTTTTTGAAGCCGTCTTTTGTTCTGTCCCGCATGGTGGCCATATCCGGTATCAGTCCCACATACCAGAAGATAAAAGAGACGGTGAAGTAAGTGGATACGGCAAAAACATCCCACTCCAACGGTGAACGGAAATTCACCCAGAGCAACCGCTCATTGGGATAGGGAAAGAGATATCCTGCCAGCCAGAGACGGCCGGTATGAATAATCGGGAAAAGACCTGCGGTCATCACCGCGAAAATGGTCATCGCTTCCGCGAACCGGGCGATGGCATTACGCCATTTTTGCCGGAAGAGGTAAAGAATAGCGGATATCAATGTACCAGCATGACCAATACCGATCCAAAAAACGAAGTTGACAATGGGAAATGCCCAGAAAACGGGGTTATTGTTTCCCCACAATCCGGTTCCGTAATAAACTGATAGTATCAGAGATATGGCGCCAATTCCCAGTAAGCTTGTGGTCACCGCTAACGCCAGGTACCAAAGACGCGTCGGCTTTTCCTCCATGGGTTTAGCAATGGCGTCATCGATCTCGACGAGTGATCCCCGGGCTGTTATTATCGGGATTTCTTTTGTATAATCGAGGCTCACGCTGATTCCTCCGTATGCGTATTACGCAATTTTGTGATGTATGTGACGTTCGGCTTAACATTTGTCTCTTCCAGAACGTGGTAACCCAATTTATGATCGCGATACTGCCTGAGTTCTCCATTTTCCTGATTGATATCGCCAAAGACAATGGCGTTTGCCGGACATGCTTCCTGGCAGGCCACAACCACGCGGCTGCCATCCACATCCCGTTGTTCTTTCCGGGCCAATTCTTTCTCTTCGCTGATCCGCTGAACACAGAAAGTACATTTTTCCATAACTCCCCGTGAACGTACTGTAACTTCAGGATTGTGCAAAAACTCGGTTGAATCGGCCTGATAAAAACCGTTGGCCACATGGTCACGGAAATTAAAGAAGTTGAAGCGTCGTACCTTGTAGGGACAGTTGTTGGCGCAGTAGCGGGTACCCACGCAGCGGTTATAAGACATATCATTCAATCCATCGGGGCTGTGCACCGTGGCAGCTACCGGACAGACATTTTCGCAGGGCGCGTTATCGCACTGTTGACAAAGCATTGGTTGTAATGATGCTTTTGGCTCTTCGGCTGTACCGGAATAATATCTGTCAATTCTTAGCCAGTTCATCTCACGCCCCAGGGCAACCTGGTCCTTACCCACAACTGGAATGTTATTTTCCACATTACAGCTGGTGGTACAGATGGAACAGCCGATACATTTGTTCATATCGATGGCCATACCCCATTTGACACCTTCATATTTCCACTCTTCGGTAATGCTGAAAACGTGATGGCGTTTATCCTGGATCAGATTCGGGTTCTTCTTGTAATCTTCAATGCTGATATCCTGTACCAACTCTCTCTCTTCAATGAGTTCAGCGATATGCTCCAGATCGATAACGTGATGTTCCTGAGTGGAGGCGAGTTCGTAATAGCCATCTGTCTTTTCAATTTTGGCGCCGCTCATTATCCATTGAGATAATGCAGCAGCTTCGGTTCTGAGCGGATTGACATCAAAACCGCCATTTGATCCAACCGGCCCTGCCAGTTTTCTTCCCCAGCCCATCTCTACCACAATGGCGTCATCGGTCAGGCCCGGCTGAACAAATACCGGGAGCTTCAAGGTCGTTTCACCGACTGTTACGTTTACCATATCGTCGTTGTTGACATCCAGTTTCTGTGACGTGGCCAGAGATACTGCAGCGTAGTTATCCCATGCAACTTTGGAAACCGGATGGGGTAGTTCCTGCATCCAGCCGTTATGGGCAAATCGCCCATCAGCCACGGAATAACTCGGTTTTAGTATTAAGGTATAACCCGCTTCAGTTTTTGGCGATGTGGTTCCCATAAAGGCGCCCATACTGAAGGATGAAACTTTCTGCGCTTTTACTTTATTCACTGTCACGCCGTCATGCAGCGACTTAAACCAGAATCTTTCAAATTTGCCCGACACCTTACTCTCGGTATATACCGTTTTTTCCCAGTTGGCCATTAAATAGTCGTGATACATTATATCTGAATAGAGAGTTGGATCCGCTTTGGCCCAGGTGAGAAACATGGCCTCAGCTTGCCGGGTATCATAAATCGGTTCAATTACCGGTTGCTGGAGGCTGTAAATCCCCTGATAGGTTGAAGCATCCCCCCAGGATTCCAGGGTGTGGTGCAGAGGAAGAATATAGTTGCTGAGATTCGCTGTTTCTGTTTCCAGTGC
>QNFP01000520.1 GCA_003645535.1 Gammaproteobacteria bacterium
CGGAACGAAGCCATTGTGGAGGCTTATGCAACCGGTAGTTATAGTTATCAAGAGATAGCGGATTATTACAGTTTGCATTTTACGACGGTGGGGAAAATTGTACGCGAGGCGCAAACTCGGAGGTCGGATTGAAAGGCAGAGAGGCTTTCAACCTACCTGACTCTTGACCAGACCGGCGTCAGGTCAGTAGTGATACCGGAGCTGAGCTACTAGCAGGGAATCTTGATAAATCGTATAAACAATCCGGTGCTCATCGTTAGTTCGTCGAGACCAGTATCCGGAAAGTGCATGCTTCAAAGATTCGGGCTTGCCAATCCCTTCGAATGGCTGTCTTTGAATCTCCTTGATAAGGGTATTAATACGTTTAAGTATCTTCTTATCAGACTTTTGCCAGTATAGGTAATCTTCCCATGCCTTCTCGGCAAAAATTAGTTTCATTCAATCAATTCCCTTTCTTGCCCTTTGCCATCCTCAAGTTCGGCAATGGATTCAATCAATCGCCGTGTATTTTTGGGGCTTCGCAACAAGTAGGCAGTTTCTTCCAGGGCCTGGTAGTCATCCATCGAAATCATCACCACAGCACCTACTCCCTTGCGGGTAATGGCTATAGGTGCATGGTCGTCACATACCTGCTCCATTGTTTTGGCAAGGTTGCTCCGGGCGGCGGTATAGCTTATGCTTTTCATTGTATTAACCTGTACATGTACTCAAATATGTACGCATTGTAGCGGCGTATAGCAAGTTTATCAACCGCCGCCAGCGAAGCTGGCTGGAGCCCCGCACTGCGAACTCCAGCTGGATATAAAAAGTGTTATACGGACGGGTTTCCTGACCTTCCTCACAGTGAAGTTATCGTGAGTCCTTTTCGTTTCTTCTATAGAGTCGTCGGCAAAACGGTGTAGGTAGTCGTTGTTCTGGTCAGTCGAGCGAGAGTGGATGGCTTAGCTGTCAGGAAGTTAATGGGAAGTCATTAAGAAATTTCTGGAAGTGAAAAATAGTTGAGCTATGTCATTTATTGAACGTCCCAAAGGCGATAGATTTATCGCCCTGTGGTAATGGCTTGATGTCGCCTGTTTTGTGCTCACATGCCTTTTGCCCATACCCGTACTTGAAACTGGTCGTTGTAGTGACTGCTTGCTATGGGCACAGGTTGCATCACCTTAGTTTTGAGTATTCACCGTAAGGCTGGTTTCCTGGCAGGCATGTGTTTTGTGCTGCGCAAACACCAGGGCTTTTCCAGAAGTAATTAATGGAGTAAAAATATGTCGAATCAATATGATGCCATCATTATCGGTGCCGGTATCTCCGGTATGTATCAGTTACACAAGTTACGGGAGCAAGGTCTCTCAGTAAAAGTCTTCGAAGCGGGTACAGGCGTCGGTGGCACCTGGTACTGGAATAAATATCCGGGCTGCCGTTTTGATTCAGAGAGCTACACCTATGGTTATTCCTGGTCCGACGAAGTATTACAGGAGTGGAACTGGACTGAGCGATTTGCTCCGCAACCGGAAACCGAACGCTACCTTAATTATGTGGCGGATAAGTTCGATTTTCGCAAGGATATTGAATTTAACGCCAACGTAACTAAAGCTACTTTTGATGAGGCAAACAGCCAGTGGAAAGTTGAGCTAGAGGACGGCAGCACGGCTCAGGCAGAATTTCTGATCTCGGCGACCGGACCGCTGAATGCATACACGCTACCGCGGATTCCAGGGATCGATGATTTCAAGGGCGAATGGGCTCATACGGCTCGCTACCCGAAAGAAGGTTTTGGTGGTAGAGGCCAGGATTTTAGCGGCAAACGCGTCGGCGTTATTGGCACTGGCGCCACCGGGGTTCAGGTGATCCAGGAAGTGGCTAAAACCGCTGATCAGCTCCATGTCTTTCAGTTAGCTCCCGAATGGTGTGCACCCTTAAAAAATGGCCCCATCGAACAGGATGAAATGGATGAAATAAAAGCCAACTACAAGCAGATCTTTGCTGAGTGCGCCGAGACATTTGGTGCTTTCCATCACAAGGCTGATCCTCGCTCAGCGCTGGAAGTGACGGAAGAAGAGCGTGAAGCCCTGTTCGAAGAACTCTACGACAAACCTGGCTTTGGTATCTGGCTGGCTAATTTTGGCGACATATTTTTTGATCTGAAGGCCAATGCGTTGATTACTGACTTTATCGCTCGTAAAATTCGTCAGCGTGTTAACGACCCGGTAGTAGCCGAAAACCTGATCCCAAAAGACCACGGTTTCGGCACCCGTCGTGTACCCCTGGAGACCAAATACTTCGAGTGCTATAACCAGGACAATGTGAATTTAATCAATATCAAGGAAACGCCCATTGAGAAAATCACCGCCAATGGGGTGAAGTGTGTCGATAAAGAATATGATCTGGATATTATTATTTACGCCACAGGTTTTGATGCAGTAACCGGTTCCCTGAAGCGTATTGATATCACCGGTAAAGACGGTCAAAAACTCACTGACAAATGGGCTGATGGCCCGCGCACTTACCTTGGCATGCAGGCAGTGGGTTTTCCGAATCTGTTTACCCTGGTTGGTCCTCATAACGGTGCGACTTTCTGTAATATTCCCCGTTGTATCGAACAGAATGTGGAATGGGTGACTGATTTAATTAGCTATATGAAGTCAAAGGATAAGCATCAAGTTGAACCTACTCTGGAGGCAGAAG
>QNFP01000521.1 GCA_003645535.1 Gammaproteobacteria bacterium
AAGAGGTTTTCTGGGGTGCCGACCGGGTAGAATACCTGCGCGATCACCTGCGCGAACTGAGACTTTCTATTTATTAGCACCAGCAAAACGGCCCCTCTGTAAGCAGTCTGTGGCCCTTATTTTTCTCGGCTTTGGTGCCATGTGCCAAAGCTAAATGCACTGTATTGAAATATTCTGGGTGAGTCAGTCCGGCTCTCTCTCTGAAGTTAAAGGAAGGAAATGATGGCTACAATTGAATTAATGGATGAACCTGGTGCGCATTATATGGACCAGAAGTTTCGGGCCGCCCTGGCGAAGGCAAGCAAGGGCATGTCGCCTATTGATATGGGGCTGGCTTATCTCGACTGGGTTTCACATCTGAGCATTTCTCCTGGCAAGCGCCTGCTGCTGGCCCAGAGCTTTATCAATAAACTCGCTGCACTCGGTGTTTTTGGTATTACCTCATTATTGAATAAAGATGCCGAGGGCCCCGCTTCAAAGATTGAGCGCCGTATGTCTGGTGAAGCTTGGCAAAAATGGCCGTTCAAGGTGTTTGCACAGGCCCATCAGGTAAGTAAAGACTGGTTCGCAGAGGCCACGATGGGGGTTGATGGCGTGCGCGGGGATCACGAAGTTGTAGTGCATGCGGTAGCGGAGCAAATCCTGGATATGATGTCTCCCGCCAACTTCCCTATAACTAACCCCGAAGTACTGGGCGCTATTCGAAAAGAGAAGGGCAAAAATCTCTACCGGGGCTTGAAGCTGTTTATCAAGGATCAGTTTAACAACGTCGCTAAAAAAGGCCTGCCTGAAAACAGTGATTTCAAAGTGGGCGAGAATCTGGGAATGACCCCGGGCAAGGTCGTATTCCAGAATGATCTGATCGAGTTGATTCAATATGAGCCGGTAACACCCAAGGTGGGTGCCGAGCCAGTCCTGATATGCCCGCCCTGGATCATGAAGTATTACATCCTGGATTTATCACCGCGCAATTCGATGATGAAATATCTCACCGAGCAGGGAAAAACTGTCTTTACCATATCCTGGAAAAACCCCACGGAAGACGATCGTGACATCAGTTTTGATGATTATCGAGCGCTGGGTTTAATGGCGGCAATAGACAGCGTTGAGAAAATTTGTCCGAAGCGGAAGATCAATGCTGTGGGCTATTGCCTGGGCGGCACTTTATTGACGATTGCTGCGGCGACAATGGCCCGGGAGGGCGATGACCGTCTGGCCAGTATCTCACTGTTTGCGGCGCAGGCCGATTTCTCCGAGGCGGGAGATATTATGCGCTTCATCAGCCCCAGCCAGATATCTTTCCTGGAAAAAATCATGTGGAAGCAGGGTTATCTGGGTATCGAGAATATGGGGGGCGCCTTCAGCGCCCTGCAGGCCAGTGACCTGATATACGCGGGTGCCGTGAACCGGTATTTTCTGGGCAATGAGAGCAAGCCCAATGACCTGATGTCGTGGAATGCCGATGGCACGCGCATGCCCTATCGAATGCACTCGGAGTACTTGCACTCGCTCTATCTGGAAAACCAATTGGGTCGAAATAAGTTCGAGGTAGAGGGTCGCCCGATCGCAATATCTGATATTCGGGTGCCATATTCGCATTGGGCACAGAGACAGACCATGTGGCGCCCTGGAAGTCTGCCTACAAAATACACGATCTCACCGAGGGCGAGTTGACCTTTGTACTCACCAGCGGTGGCCATAATGCTGGCGTGGTCAGTGGGCCAGAGCACCCCCGTCGTCGTTACCGTGCGCACAAGCGTCTTCCTGGCGATAACTTTATCGACCCCGATACCTGGATGCAAGACAGAGAAGTCGTGCAGGGTTCCTGGTGGCCCTATTGGGATAAGTGGCTGGATGACCAAATGAGCACAAAGCTGGCACCGCCCTCTATGGGTGCACCTCGTAAGGGCTGCAAGGTGCTGCGCGATGCTCCAGGAGAGTACGTGTTTGGCTCATCAACAAGCCATTAGCTAATTTATTAATGAATACAGGAGTTACCGCAATGACATTGCCACAGCCCAAAGCCTGCCTTAGTATCGAAGAACTTAGCATAGGTATGCGTGCAGAGAAAACCTATACGATCTCCCATGATGACGCCGTGCGCTTTTCGGAAATGTCTGGAGACTGGAATCCGGCCCACCACGATGAGGATTACGCCGCGCAGAGCTTTTTTAAACAGCGGGTGGCGCACGGCATGTTTTCAGTTATTCAGTTTTCCGGCCTGTTGGGTATGGACCTTCCCGGCCTGGGCACACTGTGGATAAAGCAGAGCGTAGAATTTCTGCGCCCGGCTTTTTTCGGCAGCGAATACAAGGCGATCATCGAAATAACGGCCATTGATGTAGAGCGCAATACCGTTACGCTGAGTACCGAATGTTTCGATGGCGAAGGCAACAAAATCATTACCGGCGAGGGCCAGGTTAAGCCCATTCCAGCTAAATTGAAGCGCAAAAATGCACGGTGAATCACCAGCGATAGTTGATAGACATCCGATTTCGTTGCCGTATACTTCCCATCCCTTTTTTAGTAACCACCACCATTAGGAAAAAATCATGGATTTACAGAATAAGGTCGTTGCCGTCACCGGCGGCGGGCAGGGCCTCGGCTTAACTATGGCCCTGGAGTTGGCCAGCAAAGGCGCCAGGTTGGCCCTGGTTGACCTCAATTCCGAGAAGCTCGAAG
>QNFP01000522.1 GCA_003645535.1 Gammaproteobacteria bacterium
CCTGCGTATACTGTAGCGGGAAAGATGAGTCACGATCAGGCTGGTATTTAAACCAAAGGGTTTCGCTTTCTTCTTTAACCAGCGCATCACTGATGCCATCAACGGCTTGAAACGTAAACGATCCCTGCCCGAGTGATGAGCTAGAAGATCCGACCGGCCCATCATAGGTATCAACAGAATTAACGCTATAAGATGCTTTAGCCGCCACCCAGTCGCTTACATTTGGCACTGCTGAAAATAACGGCGTCGAACCTTTAATGTAAACTTTCTTAGATACACCTGCTGTATGCGTAGTCGGCAAAGCGTCTGCAAACGTAATCTCGCCAGCACCATAATCAGATGCATATACCGGAAAGTCAGAGCGCTCTTGATGCGTACCAACTACCTGGAATATCTCGGCGCTATCAACATCGGCGGACGTGATAGATGTAAATCTAACCTGCCCAATCTCAACAGACCCGACCGGGATATAGGGCGGGCCACCAGTTGCGCCGCGAGTCTCGCTGAATGCGGTGTGATCAGTGCCAGCAACAGCCGCGAGTGCTCCTGTAGCATCAACGGTTAGCGATGTAATGCGGTGCGTGTCAGTAGTTGCGCCACGCAATGCGACTAGATTACCAGATGACACCGAGATATCACCGTTAGCATCCGCACCCGTTGCCGCTGGCATTTTAAGCGTTAGCGCTGCGATAGTAACGCTGTCGTTTGTGCCGGTATCAACAGTAGCCACGCCGCCAGTCAGTACGCCGTATGGCGCTATAGTAGGTTCAAATCCTGATTTATTGGATATGGGTGAAAATGACGCGGCGTATGTGGTCTGGTCGCCGCTGTCTGTGGTTTGCTCAAATGCCTGAGCTACTTGCCCAGCTTCGTACTTTAATATTGGCTTGCCCATGATGACATCCTCGTTATGATGCTGTGTAAGGGTCGCCCCGAACGTAGCTGTAAGTAATAGTAAATTGTGCTTCTGCTGCTACAAATTTGTTATTGATAGCGATACCGCCGCCATCGTATAAAGTACCCTGCGCTAATCCGCCGAACGTTTCGTCTGTGTTCATCTCGCCAATTAGCGCGGCTAGTAATTCGTTTGCCTGTGCTCTCTGTGTGCCTGAGTCTCTATCTGTTGCCGCCGCTGCCCGAGCTACTGCCACCGGCATCCGAGCAACTATCTGGTCATAATCTTCTGTTGCGCTTTCTGCGTCATCAGCGACTAGCGTTATCGGTAACTCGCGTTCATCAGTGGGCAAATCTGTATCAAATACACCACCTACCGCTGTGGTAATTGCCGACAATAATTGCTCCCTGATAGATACCGGCATCAGGCCGGGTACTTCATTTGTAGCAAGTAATTAATTGATGCTAGTAATTTAGTCTGAAACATATCGGCTGCGGGCACTTTTTCTTTCACGTTTTTAAATCCCTGCGATACTGATGGGCCGTAAAGTATTTTTAGCCTGCCGCCTTTCGGCCCTGGATTTTTGCGTCGCTGGGCTATCCCCAGGTCATTGTTTGGCAATATGAGATAAAACGGATCGCCTGTGCCCTCTTTGCTACCCTGTAACACTTTGCGTTGTTTTGGCTTAACCTCAACTTTTATCCCACCTGCCGGTACTTTCGGCGCGTATAGCAGGCTAACTTTAGCGCCTCTGATTTCAGGGTCTGTCGAGTATCTCGATAAAAGCCTGCCCTTTGGTGATGCGTTAACACTGCCGATTAAATTTTTACCAGAAGCCGGGGTAGTATCTAACTTTTCTCTAACTATTGTCGCGGTGATCTTTAACTCTTTTCTGACCGCTGCTGAGACTGCTGTTTTTGCGATGGGTAGCGTTTTATTGATGGCTATCCTGATAGCCCTCGTGGAGTTGCCGCCAATAAACTCAAACAGGTTGATAGCATCTTTAACCTGCTCGCTATTTACATCAACCTCATATGCTGGTGCGGTCATTCTGTCACCGTCATGGCGTGCTCTATACCATCCGATCTAAATACATCTTCAACGTTATAAATATTTGAGCCAATCACAAACTTATAATCTCGGTATGGCCTATCTGTAACTTCTGATCCGCGTACTTTTATCACCGCTACAGCACCGGCTATATCAATGCCTGAGTCTGTGTATTGCTGCATATTGTGTTCAACGATCACAGCGACGGCGCTATCAATAAGCGTGTCGTAATTGTCCTTGTAAACAGCCGTTTCGCTGTACATCTCATAAATGTCATCGAGACGTACAGCAAAGCGGTCATCAAACGTGGACAATATTAGGTCACCGTACCAGGCACGCCAGTGAACATAACCGTCATGGTCGTGTCAGAACTGGTAAACGCACCTACTGCTACCGCTGGCGCTACTGTAACGTCGCCGGTTGCCGGGGTTGCTGCGTTATCGTCAAACTTGCCAGCGCTAATATCCCAGGTTAGGCTCTCGCCATCCGCAATAACTGCAGCGGTAACTTTTGGTATATTGTCGAATACGCCGACCATTTGAACCGCACCAGTGCCGGTAGTTGCGGCAATATCTACCAGGGCAACACCTAAGCGCTGACCAACTACCACAACGTCACCGGACGATATAGCAGAGCCAGCATTTGTGAAGTTGTGAATATCACCAGCTTGAACGTAATTTGTAGCCATTTTAAATACCTCGTTTAACTAATTTATTTGCTGTTCTGGTTTACG
>QNFP01000523.1 GCA_003645535.1 Gammaproteobacteria bacterium
AAATGTTCCTCTTGACACCCTCAACACTCCGGGCTTCAAGAAATACCCCAGAAAGTCAAAACCTCGCTCTGCTTTACCAATAAACGTCTTGTCCGGATGCTTCTCTACTTTCAGCACATTGAGGGTTTTATTTACAATCCTGACAGCAGATCGCAGCTTCCAACGTGTTGGTGCGATGACAACCCGTCGAGTAGCCCAAGGGAACCTCCCCCTCAGGCTCTCACAGAACCGGACGTGAACGTCTCCGCTCATCCGGCTCCTATCGTCCAGTCGTCGCATACAACAACCTCCAATGAGCAACGACTTTGCTTGTTTCAATCCAATCCTCCTGTTTCCAGTTGTTTTCTTTAGTTCAAGCTGGTCGATGCTTCCCCTTTGCTCCACTTTCATTACAAAAGCTTCCACACTACTACGGGTTGCTCCGCCCCTGTTCTCTGCATCGGTACTCTCACACTTGTGGGACTTCCACTTGTGTTTCTCCCTTTTCATCAGAGCGACAGGTTCCCACGTTCCACATAAAAGCCAGTATCAAATTCACGCCATCTTCATGCCGGAGGCCATCTAGCCAGTAATCAGGTTTCCGCTAGACTCATCCCAAGATAACGACTACCCCTTGGTTTTGACACTCGTCCATAAACTTTCGACACTTCGATAATGGTTCATTTGCATTCGTCTCTATGATACACACCTGACAAGATCTTGCCTTGCCTTTTCTGTAACGCTCACCACCCTGGCTCTTTACCAACGCAGCTTACAGTGGTTTGAAGCCTCCACCTGCATGGCGGCTTCGAGGGGCCAATCCCTCATCTTTTATGCAGCATAGCTGCAAGAAGGACTCTGTCCTTCTACACGCCTTCGTGGCGCACAATCGTCCATAAACCTTGCATAAAACAATCCCATATTTTCCATGCTGTCATCAAGTTGCTTAAGGTATAAAGCACCCATCAGTGGTGACAGCGGACATCCCAGAGATATTCCTCGTTTAACATCACGATAAAACCCATCGCAATAAACTGTACGTCTTATGTATTGCCACAATAGATTTTGTACTATAGTGCTGGCCACATGAATTGATACCATTTGAAAAATTGTGTGGTATAATAAACTCTTAGAATCTAAGTTTAGAGAAAGGGTAATATGGCCACACAAGGAAGCCCTCTCGCGCCAGAGGTTAAAAAGTGTATAGTTTCAGTGAAACAGTATTTTGATCGGTGTAGAAACGAATCCGACGAAGAAGAATCGTCAAGTGTTCAACGAACGGCAAATGCGTTTGACGTGGGAATAGCAACAGTAAAACGCGTGATGGCAACTTATAAGTGCAACCCTGATTTTTTACAAATAGGTTCAATTGAAAGAGGCCGACCAGCTCGTGCAATTTCCGATTCTATTCAATCAATTGTTCGGAGCTATATTCGTAAAGCAAATCAGAGTGGCAGGTGCATAACTCGTGAAATACTACGTGAATACCTTGAACGTGTTGCCCCAGAAGAAAGTATTTACATAAGGACATTAGGACGGACATTGGATAGGTGGGGATTCACCTATGGGAAGGGGAGAAGATCTCAACATTTAAAGGAGAAAGATTATGTCGTCGCCGCACGGCAACGATATTTGCGTGAAAAGCGTGCCAACCGAAAAGGAGAAGACACAAAACGTTCTGAAGTTTATTTAGATGAATCTTATGTTAATAAAAACCATAGCAATGACTTTACGTGGTATTCCGGCGAGGATGGGCCTTGTGTTCAAAAGCCAACGGGCAAAGGTGATCGTTTGGTAATAATTAATGCGATCACGAAGAATGGCTGGGTGCCAAGCGCAAAATTAGTATTTAAAAGTACAAAGAAAACTGGCGACTATCATGGTCAAATGAATCTAGAACTATTTTCGAAATGGTTTGAGAATAAATTATTACCAAATATACCAGAAAAATCTTTAATTATTATGGATAATGCATCCTATCATAACTGTATAGCTTCCTACTCTGCACCAGTTTTTTCGAGTAAGAAAGATACGATAAGTCGGTGGTTAAAGCAAAATAAGATTCCTGTCCGAGATGATTGTTTAAAAGCGGAGTTAATTGAAATCCTAGAACGATTATCACCTGAGCCGACGTATATAATTGACGAAATTGCAAAATCGCAAGGCCATGAAGTATTAAGAACGCCTCCGTATCACCCTGAGTTACAGCCAATAGAAACTTGCTGGGGAATTGTGAAAAACGAGGTCGCCAGAAACTGTGATTTTACAATGGCAAATCTTGTCATACAGCTTGATGCTGCATTTGAAAAAGTCACTAGTAAAACATGCCAAGGGTTGATAAAAAAAATCCGGCAAATAGAAAATAGTTTTTGGGAAGAAGATCTAGAAAGAGAAAAAGTGAAATAATACGGTATCAATTCATGTGGCCAGCACTATAATAGCCTATCTTTTGAGGGATTTTGTGGAAACGAAATGATGATAGATGCCGTAATTAGAAAAGAAATTAGCCTGATAGTGATCGAATATAAGGATAGATTATCAAGATTTGGATTACGGTTTATTTATCATTTTTTTGAAGGCTTAAATTGTAAAATTGAGGTTATGGAATCAGAATCTTCTAAAGATGAAAATAAAGAACTGGTCGACGACATGCTTGCTTTGATTACTTCTTTTAGTACTCGTTTGTATGGGAAAAGGG
>QNFP01000524.1 GCA_003645535.1 Gammaproteobacteria bacterium
ATCCACAGCTGCGGGCCACCCGCTGCCAGGCAGCGAAGTCGTCAAACTATTAAGTGGCAATGTACGACCTCGAATGGTCGAAGTGTTAAAGCGTTGCAAGCAGGATTTTAAAATCTCCTGCCTGACTAACAATGTCCGATCGGGCAAAGGCCCCGGCATGTCCCGATCTCCGGAAAATGCCGCACAGGTCAAGGCCGCTATGTCATTGTTTGACCATGTGCTGCAATCCAGTAAAGAGGGCATGCGCAAACCTCAACCTGAATTTTATCTGCTGGCATGCGAAAGGATGGAAGTTGAACCTGCTGAAGTGGTGTATCTGGATGACCTTGGCATCAATCTCAAGCCAGCGCGGCAGTTGGGCATGACCACGATCAAGGTGCTTTCTGAAGAGCAGGCCATCAACGACCTGTCCGAGGTATTGCAGATCAACTTTGTTTGATCGGCCTACTGCGCCAGCGATTTATTCAGGTACGTTTCAGCCAGCCACGTGCGTACCTTTCCTGGCTACTGTCAGCTTCCATAATGGTGACGTATCGCGCTCCCTGCTGAATATTCATCAGTCGGAGCAGAGCATCAATACTGCGATCCTGTCCTGCATGGGTCGCCAGCGTCGCCAGAGTTTGCCCGCCAAACCAACCATCGATGACAATGTCCTGGTAATTATTCTCGTCGCGATTGAGTAGATTTAAGCCGTTTTGCAAAAAGCGCACACCCTGACGCACACCCATGTTAACGCCAGTATCGTATAACTCATTGGCAATCTCCTGATCGGCAATTTCATCACCCTGAAACTTGTCCCAATATTTTTGTTTATAAAACTTTTTGACGGTGGCCTGCAGGCTGCGATCAGATTTGAGTAGCAAGGGAAAATTCGATTTACCCTTTTGCGCACCAATCACCTCCCACCCCGACCAGCTCGGGTGGTGGATGCGCGATATGCCGCGGTAAGTTTCACCCCCGCGATCGATAGTATCGTTAACGTATCCACCTTCGTGCGCAGATGTCTGTTTGTAAGCTTCCGTGAAGTTGGCCATCCAGGCGCTCTCCCGTATTGATCTAGTTAGTAGTCCTGTTAGTAATCTAGTGCTTCCTTCGTGAACGGCGTGTCAGGCTTTTTCCCGAGTATAGTTTCCAGCACCGAATTCATAGTCGCGACATCATTATCAAAACCGCCGTGCGAAGTACTTTGTGTAGCTTCCTCGCCTCCGCCCTGGCTATAGATAACCTTAAACTTATCGCCAAGCTCTCCGACTGCAGGCTCAGCGAGCAATTTATCGACGTATTTTTGCATACCGAGAATAGCTTCCGGCGGGTCGATCCTTTCCTCAAAGGCACGAGAAACCATATAGAGCAGCGATTTACGATAGACCTGACCAACCTGGTCATCACGCTCCAGTTTGTCAGTGAAGTTGAACACCTGCATCTTGTCAATGCCAAAATCCCCACCATTTTCGACCAGATACGGGAAGTAATGCGTTCGAAATAAGTCGACGGTACAGGCTGGCGCCAACAAGGTGCAGCTACCCAGGCGCAGCTCGGGGGCTAAGCCTTCCATCGCTTCCAGCAGGTTCGCCAGCAGGATGCCGCCGGTGCTATGTCCGACAATATGCACCTTGAGTTTTACTCTACCCGGGCGCGCCAGTTCGTCGAGAAATATTTTCAGCGTTTGTGTGCCAGCACAACTGGGGAGAAAGGGTCTTGACGCCCCGCTTTTCATCTCGCGCCACAGCGCACGCCCAGGAATACGGGTTCCCCACTCCAGCAATCGATCGGTCCAGTCCCAGGCCGCTCCGGCTCGCTCTTCCGTCTCCTTTTTACGTTTAAAAATGATGTCCTTCAGTTCTTCCAGAATGCCGGTGTCGTACATAAAATGATAGGGATAGACACCATTTTGCTTGAACGTCTGCTTCATGGCTGCGATGCGACAGGCCGAGGCTTTGGGCGAATTCAACCCGCCGTGGGCATACAGTAACAAATGCTGATAACGGCCTTTTTCACTTTTTGCCAGCGTTTTAGCCGTGGTGCGTACATCCTCCGCGTTGCTCCAGTATTTGTCCTGATTGTGAAACTGGCCATCGTCGATATGAATAAAGTGGCCGGCAATTTCGCTGCGCGGTGGGCTGGACCGCTTCGCGAGTCCGCTGCGGTTACGTTCGCCGACATCCGGTAAATGCCAGATCTGTGGTGTCGATAGCGCCAGGTTAAATACCCAGGCATCCATCAAATTCTGATGCCAGTCTTCGTATAACCAGCGCGCAAGCCCGCCTTTTCCCTTCTCCTTCCAGTCTTTACCCCAGCCTTCTCCCCATGAGTTCTGTACCCAGAAAGCTTTATCGTCATAACCGACAATGGCAAAGGCATGGCCACCCAGGGGCGTTTTGTCAAAAGGAATGATGCCGGTTGACTTGTGTGGCCGTTGCCAGCCACCGTGCGTTTTGGCCGAGCAATAAACAGCGCCGGCTTCGTTTACAGCTGCATGGAAATCAGCAATACGTGGCTGGACTCTATAGTAGGCGCCAACCGTATTTTTACGGGCAGCTTTGGCACGCTCCGCAGTAAGAAAACCAGGGCGGTTTTGCCGATATGCCCATTCGCTATCGCTACAAACCCCCATGTTAAACCAGCCGCTAATAGCTCCGCGACAACTAGAACCGGCGTAGTTTTCACCCGGCCAC
>QNFP01000525.1 GCA_003645535.1 Gammaproteobacteria bacterium
AGGATAATATTTCTTCGGATCAATCTGCTGCTCACGCACAAATGGTTCCTGGATTTCTTCACGAGTGGTTGGTGGTAGTGGTACCACTAACTGACCGTTTGAGAAGTCGAACTGGGGTGAACGATTATTAGGAAAATCAGGCAGAATACCTTCACGCACCCACACCAGATCTTTAGTCATATTAACAACGATGCCATCAGGCGCACCAAAATGGAAAGGTCCTTTCCAGTGCTCACGTACCTCAGCAACAGACTCTTCATTCTGGTAAGGGTCAAATGCCATATGCGTCGTCATAAACATACGTGGTTTTATCTGGTTGGCCAGGTAACCGGCCGCATAGGCAGGGGTATGATGTGTATCGACAGTATAACGTCCTAAGAATGGAGGCACACCCTGAACACCCGAGCTAATTTCCATTAGCTCTGCCTGCATTTCAGTTACGTAGAGATCACAACCTTTAGCGTACTTAATATCAAGCTCGCTGGGGCGACCGTCACCGGTCCAGACAAAACACATATCATTCCAGTCCAGACGATAGCCGGAAGCACCATCTTTAGCATGAGAGCGCTGCCAGTGAGTGACTTTTACGCCGTTTTCCTCATATACAACACCGCCATTATCGCGGAAGTCGAATTCATTAACTTTGATATCCCAGCCCTTTCCAACAGGGAAAACACTGAAAGCATCGATATGCCAACCCAGCATTTTTTTCATGCCATCAACCATGGCTTGTGTGCCATATTCAGGGGTGCGCCCCGATGGGCCATGAACGGTTAATTGCTCATGCCAGCCACCGGCCCAGGTACCAAACATCCACAGATAAGGCAAAGAACCAAAGTGATCCACATGCAGGTGAGTGATAAAAACATGATTGATTTGATTGAGCGCGACACGGGCAGCCACGTAATTTGATACCGCACCCTCACCCATATCAAAAACAAACTTATCACCATTACCCAGCTCGACAAAAATAGAGGTGTTCATCTGCCCCGGGCGAATAGAGGGTGAAGTACCCATAAAGGTCACGCGCATTTCTTCTGGCTGAATCTCTTCAGTGCCCGGAAACCAGTTAGCCGCACTTTTTAGCCATGGCATGGGTTTGACGCCTTCAAATAAAAGCCCCTCTTTCCAGCGATCACCGGGAACGCCGCCACTTAACGCCGCCTTGATGTCCTGTTCTGAAGAGGGTGTTTGCTTGGCAGGTGGTGCAGCTAAAGCAACACAAGTTGTTAGCGTTAGCATCATCGCCAGGCTAAAGCGTGTAAATTTTGTCATGAAGTTTATCCTTGGTTTTACAGTTTGAGGTTTCCGTGGAAATTGAATGATCATCCAATATTCAATAAATATAGGTTTCTGCTATCGCTTGCCGCAAGGTATAACCCGTATGACCTGCATCAGTATCGACAGATTCCAGGCGTATTTGGCCGGAAGCCCAAACGGGTAAGTACGGGTTGTTCACCTCCAGCGGTTCAGCTAATACAACATATACCAGCTGATTGGGTTCATGATGATAATGAGTCCTTACCTGGTGTTTCAAAAATGGCATCAGGATAAATTCAGAGACCATATTGGAGGTAAATTTAACCGGCACCATATAACCAGGTAGTTTAATTTGTTGTCTCTGCAATTTTGTAGCCAGAGATTTTTTATCAACATGATACTCAGTTGAGTCTGGTTCTATTAACGGTGGTTGCCAGGTTTCAGGAATCAAATCTTTCCAGTCCGGCGCGGTATATTCTTTACTGATTTCTGCCTGCGCTTGAAAACTCATGATCTGGCCACAAAAAAGAATCAAAATCGTGGCCAGGAGACTGCGATAGTGTGGAAATAAAACAGGTGTTTTTTTTGTCGGCATATTTTTGTATTTCAACAGACTCGTTAACCGCTATAGTGTCCCGCTTACCATAACAGTTGGTACAAGTAACATTGCCGCGAGAAGGGCGGCAAATGGAAATTTCATATTAGATTTCTCGTTGCGCTTATCGGTTTTGCTCCAGGCCATCCGTGACAGCGCGGCAGATACTAGGGGAACGGAAAAAATCGATCAATCCGATTCCGGCAATCGCTGGATGCAAATTACCGAAATGGGTGTATTTCAGAAAAGAGGCAGTTGGTAAATGGGTAAAGGTAAGTGGGGACAGCAGTGGCAGGGCTGCTTATTATTTCCACGCTGAACGATGTGGTAGGTCAAGCCGGCAAAATACATCCGTGATCGACGAGGCATGGCAACTCCTTTGCCAGGTTAGTGAAGTGTCAGTTTACACGATGTTTCTTGAAATCAAACGTTTCGGGTTCTTAACTCCTCCGTCCCCTTTACTTCTGACATGTTCACAGCGTTGAGAAATCGAAGCCCCGTTATCGCAAATGAGGCAGCTTAAAGGCGTGGGCGCCGGGAAATCTTTTGCGGGATTTGCGCGACAGGGACGTCGACGCTCCCGCAAAAGAATTCCCGGCGCCCACGCCGTTGATGGGGATATTTAAATTATGCAGCCAATGTAAGATCCCTGCTTGCGCCGATCCGACGCATCGGGGAATGACTTCGGGGTGGGTTCAGGCTTTGAGTTCTTCGAGGCGCGCGGGATTATATTCGAGCTTGAGGTCGGCAATGATTTTATCGAGATCCGGGATGGCTCGCGCCAGCTCCTCATCGTCGACCCGCGTTAGCAGGTACTCG
>QNFP01000526.1 GCA_003645535.1 Gammaproteobacteria bacterium
AAACAGGGTGTCCCGAGTTTTTCCAATCACTTTAAACCAGCCGGTTCAGTTTTTCCGTAAAAAAGTGTGCACTCCACAACTGTAAACTATTCACTTCCGCTGGCTTCAAAAACCGCTCCACATCAGCAGCGGCTTGCGCCCAATCAATGTCGTCAATTTTTTCCTGTATGGCCGTTTTCAGCCAGACCATATCCACAATCAGATCCGCCTGACCTTCCCAGGGCCCGAACTGCACCAGTGCATTTTTTAAATGCGGTAAGTTCGGTGATACGCCTTGCTTGATATACCAGTTAAAGTCATACCAATCGCGTCCTTTCAAAAAGCCTCTGCATAATAAGGCATGAATCTTCAAGGCAAAATTACTGCTCAAATCCTGATGGCACACTTCGTGATCGGTGGGAAAATCCAGATACGTGAACGCATACCCCGATTCCGCAGGCGGTTCTACATCAATTTCCAGCTTAATATTAATCTTCTGGTCTGCATGACCCTGATAAAAAGACAAGTTCAGCTGATTGGTAACTGAGTTATCCTTGATAACCGCCTTTTTAACTCTCTTGTCCATGCGCCCTTTCGGCAAGGCTTCTGACTTCAGTCCGTACTCTTCGAAATAGGTGAGCAATTTTTTGAGGTAACCCGACCATTCAAATTCCGGGTTCGGCACCTTCAGCATAAAATCCAGATCTTCCGAAAACCGTGGTAAACCATGCAAAATTCTCAGACTGGTACCACCCTGAAAAGCCGCCACCGCAAAAAAGTCTGCGCGCCAAAGCGCATACAGAGCCAATTCCTGAATGATCTCCTTGGTTGCATGCTCTTCCTCTACCGGGTTGGTAGACTTGTAGTCGTCAAGGCGTTTTTGAATAATCTCAATCATGGCCCAACTCCAACCCCAAAGCGATTTCCAGCTGGGTAATAAACCCCTTAACCCGCTTGTACTTGTAAACCTGCTTCAAGGTTCTTAGCTCTGCCCCAGTAATTTGGTTCAGCACGTCCTCGTCAATACGCATGCCCTGCACCAGCCAGGCGAGGCCCTGCCATTCCACTTTTTTTAAACATACAAGATCCAGCAAAGCGCGAACGGGCCGGGCCATCAATACCGGCTGCTCACCGAGTTGCACACGCTCTACAAGCTCCAGGAAATACCCCGCCTGAATCGCCAGCGGATGAAAAGTAAATCTGCCCAGGGATTTATAGTTGAACTCTTTTGCCTTGTGGCCCGGCATCACAGAAGCTGTGCTGTACACAGCCTCGGGAATCCAGTTGTGATGAGCCAGTGCTGTCTCCAGCGATACATAACTCCCCGGTACGAGTCTTTGCGCCAGCACATACGGGTGAAAAGGCTGGCTCCGGTATTTATCGGGCAACATATAAAGACCACGGCGTAGCCGGATCAACTCGCCGGCATTCATCGCCCGGTTAACCAGGTTATAACGGCGCTGACTGGAGCCTGGAATCAGCCGACCCAACTGAGTATCGGTTAAGACCCGGGTGCTAAGCCCATTTTCTATTAACTGCTCAGTTAATGTCTGCATAACAATTTACTCAACTTCTAGCCGCTGCGAATCAGCCGCACTGTTGCAAAAAATAAATGTAGCAGAAACTTTCACTTTATGAAAGTATCCATCATTAATAACTAGTTATTATTACTACGTAGAGCTCCTACTGCATATATTTAATTGACAACGATTGAAATTCCCTCATAATAAACCATATTAGTCACAGTAGCACACCTACTACAGATATTACGAGAACAGATAGGACAACCGATAAAACATGTCACAGCGACACCCAAATGCCTCCCTCAGTACTCTGGCCAGCATCCGTAGCGGCTTCCCTTTCAGGGAGAGGATCAAGCACGTCAATACAGGCGATGTACGGGTACTGCAAATCCGGGACTTACGACTAAACCCTGTACTCAAGGCCACCAATCTCCCACTGATAACAAGCCCTAAGGGTCGTGCCAAATTTCTGGAACCAGGCGATATTGTCATTCCCGCCCGGGGCGAACATTACCATGCTGTAAATTTCACCCTGTCCGAGCCAACCCTGGCCAGCAGCCAATTACTGACCCTGCGCGTCACCAGTGATACCGTGCTACCGGGCTATCTGTGCTGGGCACTGAACCAGCCCAAAACGCAACACACACTGCGCAATGAATCCCGGGGCACCAATATGCCCTTACTGACCCGCCAGAGTTTAAGCATGGTCAAAGTGCCGGTGCCACCACTGGCAACCCAGCAAAAAATCATAGACCTGCAACAGCTATGGGAACAGGAACAACAACTTACCCAACAGTTACTCAATAACCGTGAATCCATGCTCAAGGGCATGTTCAAACAACTATTACGCCAGACGGGAACTCCTGTAAACCCGCCTGCACCCCATGGAGAACAAGAATGACTAAAGCCACCAGTCCCGCTGGCTCAGTAAACAGCAGCGAGATCAACAATGCCCTCTGGTCTGCCTGCGATACTTTTCGCGGCACCGTGGATGCGAGCATCTATAAAGACTATGTGCTTACCATGCTATTCCTTAAATATATTTCAGATGTCTGGCAGGACCACTATGAAGCTTATGAAAAAGAACACGGTGACCACCCGGAACTGATTGAAGAATTGCTGAAAAATGAGCGCTTTGTACTCCCGAAGAGCGCCAACTTCTATACCCTT
>QNFP01000527.1 GCA_003645535.1 Gammaproteobacteria bacterium
AGCTCATCTAAAGCCGAGCTATCCAATTCCATATCTCTAATAGAGCGCAAAAGGCCACTTAATGCATCGTCACGCTCAAGAACCTCATCAACAGAGACAGACGACTTTGTCTTGAAGGAAACCTTCTCTAACCAGATTCCTGCTCCGCCAAGCCCCGTTGCCGTAGCCCGATATTCCTGAACCCAATGTTCCTGATCCGCGTGCAAGGTCGCGTGGGCGGAACAGGCTCCCTGGAGAACCAGGCGCACCGCTACTGGCCTTCCTTCCGAGACATCCAGTGCCGCTTGCAGACCCCCGCGTACTTGCTCATAGACCTCATCAACCGTCTCGCTGGTAGAAACGTCTAGCTCACACACAGACCAGCGCATCACATCTAGATCACGATGCTCTACATTGATAACATCCCCGTTATCCACGGTTACTAAAGTGCAGCCTTTTGGCCCTGTCTCACGAATGTGACGGCCCTGGATATTACCGGGGAATACGATCCATGGATCCCTGCTCACCTCCTCGCGTTTATGAACATGGCCTAGCGCCCAGTACTGATATCCCTTGGAGCGCAGCCCATCAACTGAGCAAGGTGCATAGGGCTCATGACCCGGTTTACCGTCTAGACAGGTGTGCAACAGACCGATATTGAAGAGCTGAGAATCCCCCTGAGGGTAGGCCTTTGACAGATCATCCGTTACTGCCCGGGTGGCAAAACCCTGACCAACTATTGCCACATTTAAATCGTCGAGAACAACCTGTTCGGGTGTCCGTGTTGAAAACACCGTGACATTGTCAGGCAATCGTAATTGTTTAGTAATCTGACTCGCCGCATCGTGGTTGCCCGCCACCAGGAACACCCGAACACAAGCGTCGTGGAGACGCCCCATACGCTCCATGAAATAGAGCCCAGTGTTGTAATCTTTCCAGTCGCCGTCATAGAGATCACCGGCGAGCAGGATGAACTCAACCTCCTCCTCAATAGCAAGTTCAATCAGATTGTCGAAGGCACGGCGAGTGGCGCTACGAATTTCATCTACAGGCGCGCCTTCGTAGCGTTCCAGACCATGTAGGGCGCTATCGAGGTGAATGTCTGCTGCGTGAATAAATTTAAACATTACAGTATCCCAAAATAGGTGGAAGCTACCCGCCGTCGAGTGTCCTTAGCGCCGTTTTTTAATGGCTCAATCAACGCCAAGTGCTTTAATGACAGCGTCTACCGGATCGGCGTAAAAACTAGTTTGAAATTTGGTAAACAATTCAGCAGGAATACTCTGGATATCGGCAGCACTACTGATAGGCAGTGCCACTTTTTTAGCACCGGCATCAAAGGCAACCTGCAGACACTCCGCGATGCTTTGAACCGGGGTGACACTTCCGCCCAGGCTCATATCGCCCATGACTACCATTTGGTTCTGGACAGGTTTACCTAGCAGGCCTGATGCGAAGGCAACAAGGCTTGCCAATGCCAGGTGATTTAAAGGACCCGTGTTTTGAAGTTCTATAGCATGAATATGGAAATCATGCTCAGCCACCTTGGTCCCTGCGCAGATCCGTGACGCATTTGCTTTAAAAAAGTCGAATGCAATTTTCACCTGCTCTTTGGCAGAGCCTGAACCCCACAAGCCGGAAGTGGCCAATTTTCCAGAGCCCTTAGTCACCTGCAGTTCCAATCGATAAAGCCCAGGCATACCTTTGTTGCTCAAACCAATGGTATGGAGCACTCCTGGTTTACTGGGCCCTTCGGGGATAAGCCCACCGCCACCCTGCTCTTTAACTGAAACGAAATGCTCTTCCAGGGTTTCGTTGTCGATATAGCTGAAGTGGACATCGTAGAATTCCATGCCGCCGATCTTTTTCAACTGCTCTTTAATGCGTCTGCGCACCTGGAGTGCGTACTCCAAACATTCACGCACATCCTCTTTTTCGAACTGGCCATGTGGGTACAACAACTTAATTAAGCCAGAAACTGTCTTACGAACGCCAATAACATCCCGTTGATTGAGGTTGTTACCCAGCTTGAAATACTTATCGATGGCATCGGCAAAACTGCGTTTACGCATCTCCCGGTAAAACTCCGCCAAATAATCCACGATCAGGCCATACCTGTCGGTGAAAAACTCCGGGCGCATTTTCGGGATTTCCCAACCTGGAATGTAGGCATGGAAACGGTCGAAAAATGCTGCATCAATCATCGCCTCAGGGAAAGGCGCAAGCAGGTGACTGGTTTTTACCAGCGACTCCACACTCTGATTAATATTGCCGATAAAGACCATCGAGGCCGAAGCTTCCATTTGTTCACGACCGCGAGCAAAGGATCCCGAAGCCATAAAATCCTTCATGATCTGCACGCCGTCCTTGTCCTTAAAAGACATTCCGGCTACTTCGTCAAAGGCCACCAAATCCCAAAGGCCTACTAGACCGATACGGCGTGAACTCATGTTGTAAAACAAGTTCGCAACCGTCGTCTGCCCGCCTGATACCAAAATACTGTTGGGCGAGCACTCCTTATAAATATGGCTTTTACCCGTGCCTCGGGGGCCAAGCTCACAGACGTTGTAGTTATTCTCAACAAACGGAATCATTCGCGCTAACAGATGCCACTGCACATCAACATCCAGAGTTGATGGCTCCATGCCGATTGATCGCACCAGGGTTTCACGCCATTGGTCTGTCGATA
>QNFP01000528.1 GCA_003645535.1 Gammaproteobacteria bacterium
CGCGTTAACAACAGTAACTACCACTTAAAGAATAAACATGCCCGGCTTTTGGTCAATGCTAATAGTCGGGAATAGCATACGGTTTAGATTCCTTGATGTGCTTATTGTAGGCGCTGAAGCGACCGCGGTCAGATTCTAAAATGTCCAGTTCGCGCTGAACGAGGCGAAGATAATTTCGTTGTCCCTGTATTTGCCGGAAAAGCCGGTCAATGGTCCGCCCTTCACAGAAGCGGCATCAATTTTTGATGAACCCAGATCCGCATACACCAGATGTGCTCCCCAGTCGAAGCTATTGGGTGATTTGTGTTCAATACCGATGGCGTAGCGGTTCTGTCGGTCCACCGGCAAATCCGCAGTGCGGTCTTCTTTACTCACTGGGTTGGTATCATATGCATAGCCCGCATTTAATATCCATGCCGGTGTCAGCTGGTAGGACATGCCCACGGCGTAGTGATAGGTATCCTCCCAGTGTCTAGGTGTATCGACGCTGGTGCCGGTACTGGTGGAGATATTGATGTTACCCAGGCTGCTCCAGTCATCCCAGCCCAGCGTGATATGGCCTGAAAACTCATCGGTGAACTGATGTGTTAATCCGGCGCGGGCTTTGGCCGCAAAATCAAGACTGGTATCACTAGCCACTTTTAAGTCGGCGGGTTTTATTTTGACATTACCGTCGTATTCGGCATCAAAATTTGACTGGTAAAACATACCGAACTGTGTGGCCTCACTAAGCTCATACCATAGGCTCAGATGGTAGCCCACCACGGTATCATCGCCATCTATCTTGGCCTCGCCGTCACTACCCTCAGGTCGCGGTACCGCAACTTTAAGTTCAAGCTCGGTATACATAATCGGCAGCCCGAAGCCAATGGAGAGCTTGTCGGAAATGTTGTAAGCCACAGATGGCATGACGGCTATGCCCACGAGTTCAACAGATTTAGCCTGATAGCGTCCAGTCCAGCCGCTACCGTAGTCAAGCTCGGCACCAGTCAGACCCCCGAAGGAAAGCCCGACTTGCCACTGATCGTTGATCGGATTGACGTAAAAGAAACTGGCCATCGCCGCATCCTGACCAGCGTCGCCACCGTTGTTGTTGCCATTCAGAGTGCCGTAGCTGTCAACGGAAAATTTGGAAGTAGCGCTGACTACCCCGCCGGTGACCATCAATTGTTTGCTTTTGATTTGCGCCATACTGGCCGGGTTGTGGAACGCAGCTGAAGCGTCGCCAGTACCGGCCTCGGCGCCTGCTCCGGCCCGACCCATAGTCGGTGAGCCATATTCGTTTATCCACAGCCCGCCTGCATGGGCCAGTTGGACAACGACAGTAGAAAGCGGAATCACTAGCCCAATTAATAAGCGATTAATCATTTTCCCTCCAGGAAATTTTAAACTATTGGTCATTGCCAACTGATGTATTTTTAATTTGGCTTACGCCGGATATATCCGTATGTGCTTACTTTGGAAACAGAAGCTGCACCTGTAACCTTAGCTGCCAGTCAGCCCCATATTTTGGCTTTTCGGTATTATAGTATGCAGAGGCCTGAATGTTAATCGGCGTTTTGCCCGGGATAACCTGGCCGATGCCCCCACCTATTGGCAAGGTCCATTTATCACCACTGCCGGCTTCCCAGTTTGCGGTAATAATAGGCGCGCTTGTTAAATAATGGCCCGGCTTGTCGGGAAAATTCTAGTTTATAAATGGCTGGATGAGCATTTTGTTAACGTCGGCATTGGTATCAGATCCGGCAACATCCCAGAGGTTGTTAATAAGCGCGCCAACCACCCAGGGACCGTCGGCCTTTAAAGCGACAGCCGTAGGGCCAAGACTCCATTTACCACTCCCTAGTCGTTCATCTGATGCGGTATCAAGTTCAACAATAGTCCCCACACCCCAAATCCAGCCACTGGCAGTTGGTGCCTTTGGGGAGAAAAAAGTGGAAAACTGCACGTCCCCGATACCATTGGTGCGGCCATCACCCGGCACAAAGCCGGGCTGAGACATAACCGGAAGAATGGTACGGGTGATCAGGTTCCAGTCTTCATTGAGGCTAAAGGGAAGAACCGGTTGAATATTCAGTATGTTCTGGGTTTTGTCGTCAGGCCCCACATTAAAATTGGTGTTGTTCTGAAAGGGCACGCTGATCAAGTCTGCGACGGGGTTCTGAGTGGCTTTTGCCAACTCTCCCGCTGAGCTTCCTCCTGCATCGTCAGTGCCGTCAGCAGAAGAAGCCTGAATAAAAAAACTGCCTAATAATCCTGCGGCAGCTATGAGTAACTTCCACTTTTTTTTCATAAGGGACCTCCCTAAAAGGGATGAAAAAAAGCAGGACCTGATAACAAGCCTGCCATTCTTTGATTTATAACTACAATCGAGCGCCACAAGGTCTGCCCTACTTACCAGCCGTGTAGCATCTGCGTGATTCACATTAGCCCATGCTGGTGAGCTAACTGGGGTAAAAAAAACGGCCATCCCAAGCACTATAACCTGAAATGGCCGTCTACCCGCCTATCTTTCAGTAGCTCAGGCTATTGCCAGTAGTTCAGGCTGTTGCTCGGTTACATAAACGTCGCAGCCCCTGGCATTTTCGGTTGACCTCTTGAGTTAGTTTTCCAGCCCATGCGCCTTTCGCAATTTGGCCCTGTCTCTTGCCGCTTCACCCATACC
>QNFP01000529.1 GCA_003645535.1 Gammaproteobacteria bacterium
CAAGCAGCAGGTGGCCGAGCAATTTGCCCGACGTGGCATCAGTTATAGTGCTGTCGGTTCGACGGTCAGAAGCCAGTTGCAGCAGTTAATCGAGCAACTAAGTTCTCCCTTAATCTCTCCTTACCAGTGACCGCATGGGTCTGGCCATGGAAAGCAGCTTAAAGCTCCGATCTTTGTTGACTACCTCAATACTTTTGAATACCTGGGATGCCACTTTTTCCAGCGGAACAAATTGATTGACCACAAATAATGCTCTGCCTTCGGGTGTTAGATGTTCGGCAGCGGCGCGCACAAATTTCTCGCTGAGCGCCGCGTCTGTTTTAAAACCCTGGTGAAACGGTGGATTACAGATTACCGCATCAAAGGTTTCACTGATTCCCTGTGCACAATCATCGGCGATCACTTCGGCCGTAATATTCAGCCGCTTAATATTGGCTCGGCAAGCAATAATGGCCGCTGCACAATTATCTGTGGCAACAATACGCGTCATTCCATAAGAGATGCCGAGCCGGGCCGCAGATACAGTCAAATAACCATAGCCACAACCCAGATCCAGCAGACTTTGGGGTGGCATTTGAAAATCCTCAAAGAAAGCTTCCAGATAGGCCACAAGCATCGCGCTGCCCTGATCGATCCTGGCTGCACCGAATGATCCGGGCTTGGTGTATAGCTTGTTGTTAAAGCCGGCATCCCCCGCAATCGCGTCATCAATCTCCACGGCAATCATCTGTTCGTAGTCGGAGTGGTCCTTTGGCTTTGCCGATTTTGTCTCTGAGGTGTTTTTGATGATCCGGGCGGTGTACATAGAGCCGTGTTTACGCGTCTCAGCAGGACTGTCGAAATATTCAGCGGCGACACGAGCATAGCGTTTCAGACCCTCATTTTTTGCGCCGCATAAAATCAACTCCCCACCGGGGCGCAGCAAATGCAACGATTGATCAATAATGTGTTCAACAACGGCTCTTTCTTTTGATATTCGGTAACAGATGCGGGCGAAATGCGCCGGCGGATAGACGCTAAAATCAAAATCGTTAAACTGAGTAGACAAGTCAGCAGCTGTTGCCATTCGGGCAATGTCGAAACGGTTGCTGATAACCTCAGTCCCTGCGCCAACATCGGTGAAAGCCGCCCCCGAAAGATTTTCGTCGGCAACGAGTAAGCATAGCACCTGTTTTTCCGATAGCTGATTTCCCGGTAGGGACTCGTCCTGCAAATAGGGCAATAACAGGGTAAAGGCCTGGTTCACGGCGATTTAGTCGTTGAGGAGCCGTGCAGCTGCCAACGCAAAATAAGTAAGGATGGCATCGGCACCGGCTCGCTTGAAGGCCAGCAAGGATTCTAGAATCACCGCATCACGATCTAGCCAACCATTGATAAACGCCGCCTGATGCATGGCGTATTCACCACTGACCTGATAAACAAAGGTCGGCGCCTTCAGCTCACCCTTCACGCGACGCACGATATCAAGGTAAGGCATACCCGGCTTGACCATAATCATATCTGCACCTTCAGCGAGATCCAGAGCGCACTCGTGCAGGGCCTCATCACTATTAGCAGGATCCATTTGGTAGCTGAATTTATCACCGCCTTTGAGATTGCCTGCTGAGCCCACCGCATCACGAAAGGGGCCGTAATAACTTGATGCGTATTTGGCCGAATAGGCCAAAATGCGAGTGTTGGGGTAATTCGCTGTTTCCAGAGTCCCTCGAATTGCACCGATGCGACCATCCATCATATCTGAGGGCGCAACGATATCAGCACCCGCTTCAGCGTGAGACAAAGCCTGTTTGCACAGCGCTGCCACCGTGATGTCGTTCAGCACATAACCTTCGTCGCCACCGAGCTTACCATCACCACATTGGCCCAAAATGCCATCCTGGCCGTGGGTGGTAAAGGGGTCGAGAGCAACATCAGCAATCACTCCCAAATCAGGGAACGCATCCTTAAGCGCTCTCACCGCCCGCTGCGCGAGGCCATCGGAATTCCAGGCCTCCGCTGCATCGAGGCTCTTTTTCTCAGCTGGCGTCACCGGAAACAAAGCCATTGCCGGAATACCTAGCTCAACACATTCGCGAGCCTGATCCAGCAAGAGGTCTATTGATAGCCGCTCAACACCGGGCATCGAGGCGATAGCTTCCCGCTGATTATCACCTTCCAGCACAAACACCGGCAGAATCAAATCATCGCAGGACAAGCGATTTTCCCGAGTAAGCCGTCTGGAGAAATCATTACGGCGATTACGCCGCAGTCGTGTAGAGGGGTATTCGCCTCTGGTAGTTTGCCAGCTCATTTAGTTATTGAACCCCGTGGTATAAAAACCGTGCTCACAACAAGGTGGACGGAAACACTTAGTGTTTGATTCGACATTTGGTGAAGTTTACTTTGAAATCAATCGCGACCAAAGTGTTTGAGCAGGGTAACAATAAAAGGCTGTGGGCCATTAAGTTAAGTCGGCATAATCCTGGTCAAGCTTTGGCAAAGTTAAGATCAACCGGCGCACCAACCAGGTCGGTCTCAAAATATCGACTGATAATGTGGGAGTCGGCCTCAAAAGCCATTTCCGGAAACTCGCCGGTATAGGGAAACCAGGCGACCTCCTCCATGCCATCGGCCGCCTGTATCTCGCCGGACACTATTTCCGCACTCAACACCGTCACCAGGGAG
>QNFP01000530.1 GCA_003645535.1 Gammaproteobacteria bacterium
CATGAGCATTTAAAAAAGCAGAACGAAGAGCTGAAGCAGGAACTCGCATTAGCTCATGCGAAGATCAGGGATCTCAAGCAGCGACTGTATGGCAAGAAGAGTGAAAAAGGGACTGCAAAGAGAGATAAGCCCACTACTGACGAGCGTCTTGCTTCTTCCCGACCTCGCGGCCAACAGAAAGGGAGCAAGGGGCATGGTCGCACCCCCCGGCCAGATCTACCGATTGTTGACGAGGAGCGAGATGTCGCACCTGAAGATAAACAGTGCTGCGTTTGCGGCAAAGCTTATGATCCACTGCCGCAGACAGAGGATTCAGAGATTATTGAGGTCCAGGTCAAAGCTCATGTTCGCCTGATCAAGCGAAAAATGTACGCCCAAGCCTGTGAGTGCGATGGCGTACCGGGACTCGTAACGGCCCCACCAGCGCCACGTCTCATTCCCAAAAGCGCTGTCGGCAGTTCAATTTGGACAGAAGTCCTGCTCAACAAATTCCTCTTTTCCCGGGCCACTTACAACTTATGCAAGGATTACGGGTATCGTGGTTTACCCATCGCCCCAGGCACGTTGACGGGGGGGCTAAAACGGATCACTCCCCTGTTCAGTCCGTTGATCGCCCAGCTGGTCGAAAAGCAGCTGACCGAGGCGCTGTTTCATAACGACGAGACCGGCTGGAAGGTGTTTGAATCGATTGAGGGCAAGGTGGGCTATCGATGGTGGCTTTGGGTGACCCAATCCTCATCGGTGGTCTATTACACCCTGGCGCCGAGTCGTAGCGGCGATATTCCGATCGATTATTTTTCCGGGCTGGACAAGCGCCTGGAGCAGGTCATTGTAGTGTGTGATCGCTATAGCGGTTATAAGCGGTTGGCACGGGAAAACGCGGTGATTCTTCTGGCTTTTTGCTGGGCGCACGTGCGACGTGATTTCCTGGATGCGGCAAAAAGTTGGCCTGACCTTGAGGCGTGGATGCTCTCCTGGGTCGAGATGATCGGTGAACTCTATACCCTCAACGCCAAGCGTTTGGAACTGTGGGATGAGATGCAGGCTTTAGCCGATCAAACACCGGCCTTTATGGAACGGCATCAAGCGCTGGTACGAGCGATAGAACAGATGGGTGAGCGTTGCGACAGAGAACTGGAAAAGGAGAGCCTACACGGTGCACAACGCGATGTCCTCAACAGCCTGAAGAATCACTGGCTGGGGTTGACCGTTTTTGTAAGATTCCCCCAAGTCCCCATGGATAACAATACGGCGGAACGGCGCATGCGCAACCCCGGTATGGGGCGAAAAAACTACTATGGCTCCGGTAGCCAATGGAGTGCCGGGCTGGCGGCGATGATGTTTTCACTGTTTCAAACCATCCTGCTGTGGAAGCTCAATCCACACCATTGGTTACACAGCTATCTCACCGCCTGTGCGGAAAATGGGGGTCAACCCCCGGCCGACATATCCCCCTTTATCCCTTGGGAGATGAGCGAAGAACGGAAACAGCAGTTGGCCAAACCGATGCCGCCTGATGGCCCCTCTATTACAGATCACTCCAGCCCACCGCTACCAACATGAAGCGCTATTGCGGGCGTGATTTCACAGAACAGGAACTGGTGCAGATTCGTGGACTCATCGATGAGGATCCAAACCGTACGCGTGCCGCCCTCTCCCGTTTAACCTGTCAGGCATTGACCTGGTTCAAGGCCGATGGCGGTCTAAAAGAGATGTCATGCCGTGTTGCAATGCTACGGATGGCCGAAGACGGCCTCATCACCTTACCGCCGCCACGCTGTAAACCACCACGGCAAAAGATTCAATTCACCACGCAGACCGATCCACAGCCGACCATGACTCAACCGGTCCATGCGCTACCCCCTGTCCAGCTTTGCCCGGTGGTGCATCGCGACCATTCCCGTTTGTGGAACGAGTACATCCATCGTTACCACTACCTCGGGCACAAGCCGCTACCGGGCGCACAGCTTCGATACTTCGTCACCATCGACCAACAGATTGTCGCCGCCCTGGGCTTTGGTGCGGCAGCCTGGCAGACTGCGCCACGAGATCAATTTATCGGATGGAGCCACGAACAACGCCAAAATAACTTGCCGCTGATCATTAATAATGCTCGTTTTCTCATCATGCCCTGGGTGAAGTCAAAAAATCTTGCCTCCAAGATCTTGGGCTTGGTAGCACGCCGACTTCCTGACGAATGGGAGCGCCAATACCGCATTCGCCCTGTCTTATTGGAGACGTTTGTCGATACGGAGCGTTTCACAGGCGCTTGCTACAAAGCGGCAAATTGGACCTATGTCGGGAAAACCAAGGGACGTGGAAAACTTGGACCGGCCGGTAAACAGAGTGTGCCTATCAAAGACGTATGGCTTTATCCACTATGCCATCAGTTCAAAAAACAGCTAACCCGATGATTTTATTGGGGATGGGTTAGTCGAATATTTACGATGCAACTTTGCTTGTTCATAGCAGGCTGGTACCCAGGGCTTATGGAAACCACCTCCAACATTGGATCATCATCTTAGGGCCGCGGAAACAATAAATTATCCAATCCTGCTTGTCTCTAAGCCCAGCTTCTGCGTTGCAGATTCGGTTTCATAATCAATGATATGCGCCCTCATCTGCGCCTTGAATCTGGGCTGATATCCTGCGCATTATTGGATA
>QNFP01000531.1 GCA_003645535.1 Gammaproteobacteria bacterium
AAGCTGGCGAAGGAAGTGCCCTCCGCAGGAGACAGCTTTTTTGCTTACTTTTTTAGCGTTGAAAAAAGTAAGGCGTCTGACGGGACGCGACCCGTTGGTTCTTCTTTTAATTTTTTAGATTGGTATATAGCTAAGCAATGAAACCATTTTTTCACAAAAATATTACTCAAGCCCTATGGCTTCTTTTACTCGGGATGCTGTCAGCATGCACGACAGACAACGAAAGCGGCCTGAACGGCCAACTACTATTCCAAAATCAACCACTCGCATCAGCACAAGTAGAAATCTACCTCAAAGCCGACAAAGACCGCTCCGTACAACCTTTTGTAGTCGTAACCACTGATACCGAAGGCCGCTACAGTATCTCTCTACCCGAAGGGCACTATTTCGTGATCGGCAAAAAACGCGAGTCAACAGATGAAGGCCGAACCCACATGCTGATGGCAGAATCACCAGCTAATCCACATCAGGTGTTTGAAGTTATGACCCAAGTGCCAAGTTTCAACTTGCGTGAAATGGGCCGTGAGGGGCTTCCCATGGCCGATGCCTCTACAGGTGTCTCCGGTCAGATTACCTATCAAGGTGAGCCGGCCGCCCGCGCCTTTGTTTACATCTACACCGAAACCACCACCGGCCTGGTCGGCCCATCATACGGGGAAGCGATACAGACCGATAAGGATGGGAGCTTTAGCATCAACCTGCCTGCCGGTCGTTACTCCCTGGTTGCCCGTAAACGTGCAGACGGCAGCCGTTCCGGGGCCTTGTCTCCCGGTGACCTGAACGTACATTATCCCGGTAATCCGGTTGAAGTCCGCAGTGGTGAACGCCTGGCTTTGGATGACTTCTCCCTGGTGGAGGTTGATGCGAAAGTTCATGCACAGCGTCAGGTTGACGGGATATTTGTCAAAACGGATACCATGCTTCATGGACAGGTCGTCGATAGCGACGGCCAGTTGGTCAGCGATGTCTACGTCTTCGCTTATCTTGACAGTCGTATGGTCGGCAAGCCGGTTCATATGTCTGCTCCGACCTCTGGGGACGGTCAGTTCTCGCTCTTTCTCAGTGATGGTGGAACCTACTATATAGGTGCCCGCAGTGCCTTTGGTGGGCCGTTGGAACCAGGTGAGTGGGTGGGGACCTTCGATGGTGAACCCGATCACAGAGTGACAATCACACGGGGCGCAAGTGATGACCTCGGTTCGATCATAGTAAAGGAGTTCTGGTGAGACTCTGTCTGGTCATAACTTTGGTTTTGTTTTGGGCGATGCCGGCTACTGCCCTGGTCTTGGATCAGGATACTCTGTGGACGGGTGAGCAATCCTTTACGGATGATGTTCGCGTCATGCCCGGCGCCACACTGACAGTAGCACCCGGTTCGATAGTCCGTTTCGTCGGCGCCAGCCTGGAGATTTCCGGGCGACTGGTAGCACGGGGCGCAGAGTTCTCCGGTGAAAAATGGGAGGGGTTGATTCTCAAGGGCAGCGATGACACAACCTGGTTGTCCGACTGTATTATCAAGGGTGCCGCAACCGGCATCTTTGTGCAGGGAGGCAGCCCGCTTCTGGAAGGCCTGACTCTGTCCGGTAACAATGTCGGAATTGCACTGCGTGGTAAAGCTGCGGGAAAAGTTTCGAACTGTCGTTTTGTTGATAATCGCAAAGTCGGACTTTTTCTCAAGGATGACAGCACCACTGAAGTTGTCGGTTGTCATTTTGAAGATAACCTCCGATATGGCGCCTATCTCTATCACGCTCAACCACAGATGTTTCAAGATAATACTTTTGTCAGAAATGCCACAGGTTTGATGATTGCCTATCATGGCAGTGATCCGGAGGTGAACGATAATCGATTCGAAAAAAACGAGGTTGCCATTCAGGTGGATCGTGCCGCGCGGCCGACTATCCGTAGCAATGTCTTGCGCGGCAACCAGACCGGTATTCATGTTTACCGTCGCTCCGATCCGCTGGTGATTGGAAACCGCATTGAGGAGAATGTGATCGGTCTGCTGGTGGCTTATTCCTCGTACCCTCAGGTCGAAGGAAACGATTTTATAGCCAACAAAACGGCTCTCAAGCTGGAGTTCCAGTCGTCTGTCTGGGAAGCACAGCGCGGTGCGGATGCCCGTGCAGGGGAAACCTCCACCCGAAGTGCTTTTGCCGGTCAGGGAATGCGTAGTGTGACGGAGGATGATCGACGCGCCAGAAGTATGGACGGGACGGTTAATGCCAAAGGCAACTGGTGGGGCGATGAGGGTACTGCTGAATTGATAAAAATCGGCACGGACGGCAACCCATCGTTCATTCATGATGGCAGAGACCAGGCGACTTTTGTGGATGCCGGTGAGGAATATCCCCTGGATAAAGTTGTTCATGTACCCTGGAGCGAAGTCCCATTGACGGAGAAGAAGCCATGAGCTGGTACCGGATTCTTTTGGTCTGTGCCCTGATCTGCCTGATCAGTGTGCCCGCTTTGGCTGACAGTGGTGTCCGCGGCAGGGTGGCCTGGCGTGGGGAACTGATTCAGGGCGTCAAGGTTCGCGCATACCATGCTGTGGCTGATATAGCCGGGGGTGTCCCCGTTGCAGTCTCTGCACCGACCGATCTGGACGGTATTTACCAGCTTGAACTGGAGCCAGGCAATTATGTGTTGGCTGCCGGCAACCA
>QNFP01000532.1 GCA_003645535.1 Gammaproteobacteria bacterium
CATACAAGGCATACAAGGCATACAAGGCATACAAGCAGGACATTTTTTAGCATAGCTTTACTGTATATTGCAGGATCGATTGGTTTAACTCATACGGGATTCCCAGGGGACAATATAATGAACACACCACACATCAAACGTGCATCAGTATTTTTTGCTCTGACAATGCTACTCAGCGTATCGCTCAACGCCGCGCAGATACCCGACCCAGAGGCATCCCAGAAGCAGGCAATTGATCGCATGCATCACCAGTTACATGACGACCAACAGCCCTTTAAAGAAAGCGAGGCCCAGGCATTAAAAGAGCTCAATGAGATGACTATTCGCGAGGACGTCAGGAGCGAAGATGTGAACGCTAAAATCGATGAGCTGATGGCTGCACAAACACAGATTATGCGCCTTCGATATGGTCACCTGATCGAGATGCGCACCATTCTTACCGATGATCAAAAGGCGGGTTATGATAAAGCAGTGCTGAATCGCTCGGCGGTGAAGTAATATGTGTTTAGATTTCCCGTATATCAGCCCGCAACGGGGGCTATGAGACAGGCAAGGCGGGATTTCTGAATTGGCTAAGATTCGGACCTAAGGAAAAGATCGCCCATTCTAACCAACAGTTATAATTTTCTGTGTTAATTCGAGGATAAACCTATGAATAAAATTTCCATCGTTCTGCTGCTGAGTTTACTAAGTCTGTTTTCCCTGGAAATTTATGCTGCCCCTCCAGGCACACTGAAAGCAGAGAAGGTTAAAGGCTTAAGCCGATACTGCACCTATACTGACGGCGGAATATTAACTATCGACCATACCGACCTATGCCCCACTAAAAACCCAAACCCATCAAAAACTGGCAGCCCACCCATCGTTAATATTGAGAAGAAAGGAAATCCGGATTTTGGCCCATTAAGCGGGCAGCGAATCAAGGGTGATAATCGCTATTGTTCGTATACTGACGGCACAGTATTAACTGTTGGGAAAACCGATACATGCCCTAATACGAGTCGGTAAGCTACTATAAATATCATCGAGTCTAACAGTGGTCGCTGTTTAGCCGATCTCAAGCCGAACTATTTCTTACTCGTTGAAAATGCCACGCCAGGGCAATGCTGGTAAGCAGCGCAGCGGAGCCAGTAACCAATGTATCTGCATTAAGGCCAATTACAAAATCGCCAAAATCAAACAGCAACACATAGCCGATAACAAAGTTGGAAAAGCCCCATAGCACATTGACAATTGCCGAGGACTCCCCTACCCCGGGAGGCCTGGCAAAAGGACTTTGAAAGGGGCTACCTGAAACGCCCTGGACAAAGTGAGGAATACCGTTAACGAGAAAAAAAGCGGCGAAAAAGTGTGCTGCATAAATGCCTGCCATTTTTTATCCTTTTCAGGTGATCATCTTAGCTAGTCAATAGACAAAGTATAGTCGACTTTTTATATGCGACACTTATAAAGCGGAAAAATAAGCACGAATCAGAGCAGCAGGCGCCTGATATCACCAAGCAAATTTACCAGCTCAGTCATAAAGCGGCCGGCATCGCCGCCATTAACTGCGCGATGATCGTAGGAAAGCGAGAGAGGCAACATATTGCGCGGCGCAAATTCAGTACCATTCCACACCGGTTTGATTTGCGCTTTTGATACGCCGAGTATCGCCACCTGGGGCGTATTGATCACCGGCGTAAAACCCTGCCCACCAATAACACCGAGGCTAGATACGGTAAAACATCCGCCCTGCATGTCGACTGGTGATAGCTTGCCATCACGGGCTTTAATGGCAAGTTCCGCGACTTCAGCGGCCAGTTGCCATAAGGTTTTACTAGCTACATCCCTTATCACCGGCACCATCAAACCACGGGGCGTGTCCACAGCCATGCCAACGTGTATATAGTGCTTTTGAATATAGTGTTCACCATCGCTGTGTAATGAACGATTTAATACGGGGTTGTTTGCCAATGCCACAGCACAGGCTTTAAGAATAATCGGCACCGGCGTCATTTTCGCACCGCGTTCTTCACCCTCTACCTTGAGAGATTTTCGGAAGGATTCCAGTTCGGTGATGTCGGCATCGTCAAACTGTGTCACGTGGGGTACGTTGAGCCAACTGCGGTGCATATTTGCTGCAGTGAGCCTGGCGATTTTGCTCATTTTGACCTTTTCGACTTCACCATACTGACTGAAGTCAATATCGGCTATCGGGGGGATTCCCGCCCCCCCGATTTTTGACGCAGTGGTATCAGATTTCACGATACGCTTTACATAAGCCTGCACATCCTCTTTGAGCAGGCGGCCACGAGGGCCACTTCCACTGATATCATGTAAATTTACGCCCAGTTCCCGAGCAAGTTGTCGAACGGCGGGGCCAGCATATACTTCCACAGGCGTACGAGCGGCAGTGCTTCCCGCATCTTTTAGGTGCTGCTGGTCATCTACCTGCAGACTATCCCCAGAGGTTGCAGTATTGGCAGACACGGCTTGTGCAAATTCTGGAGCAGCCTCAACAGGTTTTGCTTCGGGCCTGTCTGACTGGGAGCCAGGTGCTTCATTCCCTGGCACCGAACCGACCTTACTTTCCGTATCGGTATCAGTATCAGTATCAGTATCAGTATCAGTATCAGTATCAGTATCAGTATCAGTATCAGTATCAGTATCAGTATCAGTATC
>QNFP01000533.1 GCA_003645535.1 Gammaproteobacteria bacterium
CGGCACTCAGTTCGTCCCAAACCTGGGACAGGTAACATGGTTCATGCTCGGCACTGGTCTGTGGGAATGGCTCGTTAACCGCCTTGATAACGACACTAACCGCGATCTCGGCAGGTGCCCGACTCAACGTATAACCACCACCCGGGCCTCGGGTGCTGTTGACCAGCCCTGCTCGACGCAACTGGGCAAATAGCTGTTCAAGATACGAAAGAGACAAATCCTGCCGCTCGGCTATATCACCTAATGGTGTGGGCGATTCGCCGTATTGCAAGGCCAGATCCAGCATCGCCGTCACCGCATAACGCCCTTTTGTCGTCATTTTCATACTACTAACTCGAAGGCTGATTATGCAACACACAGCCGAAGCGTGCGCTTGCCTGGCAAGGCATCCAAACGCCGTTGTAGTCATCTACAACAAGTTTGGATAACGCCGTCCATGCGAGCGCACGATTCGGCCTGTCTTTATATTTCAATAGGTTAGGGACATCAAGAATGACCCAGCCCGGTCGTGGCCTACATGGACGTAGGTCAGGAGCGATAGCAGGACGCGGTAGCTTTGCGGCTCTTGACAAGGGATGACCATTGCCTGCGAACCGCGCCTTGATCTGGATCATTCTTGATGTCCTGTGTGTCGCATAATCACCGTTCGAGTTAGTAAGATATGACGATGTTGATAAAATACATACATGTTTCCTGTGTAGTCGCTACTTTCTCACTATTCTTTATTCGCGGCCTCTGGATGATCCGAGATTCCGGACTACATCAGACTAAATGGGCAAGGCGGATTCCGCCGGTTATCGATACCATTTTGTTGATAAGTGCCACATTGCTGGCACTCAATATAAAACAGTATCCCTTCGTAGACTCATGGTTAACGGCAAAAGTGATCGCGCTTTTTGTGTATATTGGACTGGGTCTGATGGCATTGACCTATGGAAGGACAAAAATGATCCGGGTGTCATACTGGGCAGCTGCCCAGCTCGTGTTTATCTATATTGTGCTGGTCGCTTTAACGAAAAATCCCCTGATAGCCTACTGACTATTGGTGTCTCAGAAAAGCTCGTGAATTTGCTGGTATTGGGAGGTAATCGTCTCGTGATGATGTGGCGGAGAAAATGAGGCGACAACCCTCACCTGAGGATCAACCAGAAATATTGAGCTTGAGTGGCTAATCAGATAGTTGCCAGGAGCGGTTTCTGCTTCCTTGATATAGGCGGCACCAAACTGTTTGGCAAGATCCGCTATATTATTTGGAAACCCGGTCATGCCGGTGAACTCCGGTCCAAAATATTCCATATATCTGGCTAGTCCCTCAGGTGTATCTCGATCTGGGTCGACGGATACAAAAATGATCTGCATATCTGATGCTGTGCTGGGGTCTTTCTTTAATTCATTGCTCATTAGCTTCAGTGTGGACAGGGTGGTTGGACAGATATCGGGACAGTAGGTGTAACCAAAGAAGAAGAAACTCCACTTTCCCTTTAATTGTTGCTCGGTATAGAGTTCTCCAGTCTGATCCGTCATTGTGAACGGCAGTAAAGGATTGGCATGCGGTCTCAGTACCGCGATCAGTTCCTTTGGAACCGTCTTTTGGGGAGGGGACAGGGCTAAAACAGCGACGATGAGCAGCGCAACTCCTGAAAGGAAAAGAATAATTGTTCCTATAGGAAATTCTTTTTTAGTAGTCATGTTGTAGATACCGCCTCTATTATTTTGTTTGCCGCCATTGACGTGAAAACCACCAGGCAAAGATTGAAACCATAACAATGTTGATCAGGATGCCAAGCATGAAAAACCCGGACAACCCCCTCGTCAGGGTATTTTTCCTGGTGTGTGTTGATGAGGATGACTTATCATTCGGTGAGCGCTTGACAGCCCTGGTCTCTGACATCGTGGTTGGATCGGTGGGGCTTGTGCTGATTTGACTACTGCTAGTTGAATCGCTGAATACGGTGACGGGAATCAACAGGCCACTCGCCAGAGATAGAAAAATCATAAGCAGCCACGCACCGGGCCTGTTATGAGTAGATGCGGCCATTAATTTCATGCGGCGCAGGATATCATTTTGTGGTTTGTTATACAGGGAAAGGGGGCAATATTCCCCGTATTGTTGGGGCGATATAGCTTATGAGCACATAAATAAGATGTTGAAAACACAGGGGTTGTTTAGCTGGTGTTGTACTCGATCCCGGTGGTATTCTGTCAATTATCGCTGAAACAGGAGCTAATATATCATGAGAAAAACCAGTCTTTTTGTGCTGATTGTGACTTTGGTCACCGGTATTTTATTTTCAGGAATTAGCCTGGCTGAGGAAGATGCGGGTACTCAACGGGACATCTACTCCGGGTATTATTCTCAGGAAGGGAATTACGGCGAGTTGGGAGAAACTTCAGGTCATAGCCACTTCATCAAATTTTATCCGGAAACCAGGATTCTCAGGTTATATATTCCTTTCCCTTATTCAAAAACGGTAAAACCAGCAGCTATCAATACTGCCTTTGACGCAGCCGCCAAACAAGCCAGTGGAAGTGCCTATATCAGGGATAAATTTGGTGTTATGGAGAAACCGATTGTTGCGCACCTGGATACTTTTCGCTGGGTCGATGGTCAGGCCATGTATGACTGTAGTAATGCGGCACCCTGTAAGATTAATTTCAG
>QNFP01000534.1 GCA_003645535.1 Gammaproteobacteria bacterium
AAACTAGTGTCCCGTGCGGCTAATCCTATCCTTTAATTCTGGCCCTTTTGCCCGCTGTCTGCGTTGCGCCTCTTTGGCTTAACGCAGGCTAGGCCTTCATCGGCACGCCTTGACAGCAACCAAAATAGCTCAGAATTATACGTCACGATTAACCGCACGGGACACTAGCAGCCTGTCAGACTATCAATAAACTGGCTGCTAGACTTGATACACTTTACAATACTTCTCAGGATTTAACTTGCTTATTAATCGTTATCTAACCCGCGAGATTCTGACTCCTCTGGCCACCATCTGCGCCATTCTGGTCGTTATTTTTTCCGGATATTCTATAACCCGGTATCTTCCCGATGCTGCAAACGGGCTAATGACGGGGAAAACCGTCCTGTCCCTGGTTTTCCTCAAGATTATAGTCGCGCTTGAAGTGCTGGTCCCCGTAACATTATTTCTTTCTGTTATTTCTGCCCTGGGAAGGATGTATGCCGAGTCGGAAATAATTGCGATGGGGGCTTGCGGACTAGGTGAACGTACTCTGTTTTGGGCTGTTTTTCGGGTTTCACTGCTGGTTGCAGTCCTGGTCGCCGGGCTCTCCTTGTATGCGCGTCCCTGGGCTTACGAAAAAAGTTACTGGCTGAAAGCGGAGGCAGAAGCAAATTTTGATTTTTCTCGCCTCAGGGCCGGGCGTTTCCATGAAATCGGCGCAAACAATTTGGTTGTTTTTATTGAAAATATTGATGTATCTCAAAAGCGCGCTGAAGGTATTTTTATTCAACAACGTAACGACTCAATTCGAAAAATAACCCGTGCTAAAGAGGCCTGGCAGGAGGCCGACTCTGCGGCCTCCCAGAAGGTCATTGTTCTGCGCGATGGATACCATTATGAGCTTTCTGAAGACGGCAGCAAGTCGCAGCTTTCCCGGTTCAAGAACTTCCGTTTATCGTTAATCCCCAAGCAGATAAGCTCTATCAAATACAAGCGTAAAGCTGCATCGACACTCAGTCTGGCCGGTTCGTCTGAGCCGGAAGACAAGGCTGAATTCCAATGGCGTATTTCCACGGGTTTTTCTACTATTTTATTGGGATTACTTGGTGTTCCCCTGGCCCGGACGGCTCCGCGGCGTGGCAAATATGCCAATACTTTCGTGGCTGTAATCGTCTTTGCGGTTTATTACAATATGACGGTAGTTGCTAAAACCTGGATGGAGCAAGAGGTGGTTGGCTCTTTCCCTGGAATTTGGTGGCCCCTTATCCTGCTTGCCGTTTTATTGGTTTTATTGCTCAAGCGTTCGAAGCCGGATGGTATGTGAAAACCGATGAGAATACTCTATCGTTACATAAGTGCCCGTTTGGCCCTGGGTTGGCTGCTGGTTTTTCTGATCATGACGGCCTTGTTCTCCATTCTGGAGCTGGTTGGTCAACTCGATGACATTGGCGAGGGTCGCTACCAGATAAGCGATGCACTCATGTACGTGGCTTATACTTTTCCCGGTAGAATTTTGAGCCTTGCAGCAGTGAGTTCTCTGCTGGGGAGTATCGTGGCTCTTGGATCTCTGGCCAATGGGGATGAGTTGCTGGCTATGCGGTCGTGTGGTTTCTCTGTTCCTCGAATTACCTGGGTGGTATTGAGGGCTGGTAGTGTGATTATGCTGGGAGTGCTTCTGCTGGCTCAGTTTGTTGTCCCGCCGCTGGAACAGCAGGCCAGGATCAATCGCGAGCTCGCGCTCTCCGACCTGGGGACTTTGCTCCCGGAAGGTGGGTTCTGGACCCGGGACAACAACCGCTTCATCAACGTGGGTACTTCTAATTATGGTGAAGGACTTAATGATGTCAGCGTTTACGAGTTTGATGAACAGGGTAAACCTTTTAATTATATCACTGCTCGCGAGGCAGAGATTGGTTCTGACGGGCGTTGGGTCTGCCTTGATGTCCGGCAGGTTACCTTTGATGACCAGCGTATTCTAGACCGGGAGATACCAAGTTTGACGTTGGATGTTTTTCTTAAGGCCAAACAAGTTGAGGTCCTGCGCGTCACACCGGACATGCTTTCCATCAGTGACCTGTACAAATATATTCAGATACTGCGGGAAAGAGGCCAGGGTACGGATCAGTATGTTCTGGCGTTATGGCAGAAAATAGCCTTGCCGCTTAAGGTGGCGGCGATGCTTCTGTTCTCTCTCCCCTTTGTGTTCGGCCCGGCACGGGATGCCAGTTCCGGTCGCAGAATTACTCTCGGGGCAATCGTCGGTATAACATACTATTATTTTGACCAGGCTCTCGGTTACATGGGGCTGCTTCTTGCCCTTCACCCGGCGTTTACAACCTTACTCCCCCTTTGTATTATCACCTTTATTGCGATGTGGCTTCTTCTCAGAATCCCATAGAATCATTAAGTGCATCCTGAAAGCCTTAAGAACTCGGCATATTCAGAACTATCTCTTTCTCAGCGACAAATCGGCCCGAGGCTTCTGAATAGCCCCTGATTGACATCGTCACCTCCCAATGCTTACCATTTCGCCTTATGTGATAAATGTTGTATTTGGCACATTTCCCGGACGACGGACTCAATTCTGACGCAGATGGTACGCCGATGACCGGTACCTTGCCGGCAGGAGTTTGCAGTTCCGAGATTGTAGAGGTGTGAGCATGGCCGTGCAGCACCAGT
>QNFP01000535.1 GCA_003645535.1 Gammaproteobacteria bacterium
CGCTTTGGCAAGCAATGTCTTGCCCGTTCCCGGCGACCCCATAAGCAACAATCCTCTGGGCATTTTTGCACCAATACGCCGATACTTTTCCGGGTTTTTTAAAAAGTCTACAATTTCACGCAAGTCCTGTTTAGCATGATCAAGACCGGCTACATCTTCAAAGCCAACATGGATAGTTTCTCGTTCGTGACGCCGAGCTTTAGAGCGAGAAAAACCAAAAACCCCGCCACCGCTGCCCATCTTTTTTTGCATGAGTCGACTGCTGTAAACAAAAAATGCTAACAACAATAGCCACGGCACAACGCCAATAAGAACTCTCATAAGCACTGACATTTCCGTCGGCTTTGCTTCTATTTCCACCTCGTACTGCTCCAGCAAAGGCATCAGTTGCGGATCATCGACGGGGGGAAGTATGACTTCAAAGGTGGAACTCTGACCTGCCGTTCCAGTAGAAGGGGTTACAAGCTCGCCAGTAATAGTTTCATTCTTAATAGTTATTTTTTTTACCGCACCAGAAGAAACGCGCTCTTTGAAAGCAGTGTAGCTCAGCGATTGAGGCTGGAAGGCAGAAAAATATTGACTGATCGCGTAAAATATAATGAACAAAATAGTCAGACGAGTAACACGCCTGTACAGTTCGTTATTATCGTCTTTTTTAATTTCCGGCATACCCGCTTACTGGTTAATGAACCAGGAGACACAGCTCCCAGAGCAAGGCCTACTACGAGGCATCTGCACTACAGGGTGATTCAACTGAATAGTTTGTCGTGTACATGCTGTCGAATATCCTCTAGCGATGCTTTTACTATATTTTTATCTATTTCAGCGATAATGCAATGGCTGGTGGGCGTCGTCAGGTTTTGCCGAAGCAAGCCCAGAAAATGTGGACCAGCACAGAGCACCAGCTCTTTGTATCGACCCTGCAAGCGGCCTTCTTCCAGTGTATCGCAAAGAGTTTTTGCAAAATCGAGGGCCTCCTGCTCTTTTTTTCCTCCTTTTGAAGAGAGTGCATGCTGCCCTCCACCTTTTCCGTCAAAGCCCTGCCCCGGCAAATCCGATGTCAATTCCTGCTCCTTTTGCCGCGCCGCTGTATGTGCGAAGCACTGAACTTCTTCCAGATCCGCGTTTCGCGACGACATCGAAAAAATAGTGGCGCGACTGCTTTCGCCAGCTAGTACCCATATATTACTCATACATCCTCCCATCAAGCATCAAAGCCAGTGTCCAGCTGATAACATAACCCTTTAACATTACTTCCCAACAGCTTTACCTTACAAGCTGTATTTTGCAATTTTTATGACGTAGCACAATTATTCTAATATTGTCGATCATATTAACCTGGTGTAATTGCGCGACCTTCCTTAATTAACCTGCTAGATGAGAGGTTCTCCCAGTCGGTTTCGATACTATTTTTAACCGGGGTCCGTCGATATTATTTCCGTACCACCCTGACCTGATAGAATTTCAGCAATCTGTTGCAAGTGACCAATAAATGCCCTGCCCCCGGTAGACGTTGTGAAACGGCATGCCGCTTCAATTTTTGGAGCCATGGTGCCGGCCTCAAAGCGTAGCGAGCGTAGTTCTGTAACAGTCACCTGGCGCAGTGGCCTGGCATTATCCTCACCCCAATCCTGATAAACCGCATCGACATCGGTCAACAGCAGCAATATATCAGCTGACAATGCAGTGGCGAGTAGTGAGCTGGACAGATCCTTGTCTATTACCGCAGCTATGCCACGCAGTCTACCGGACGAATCTCGCACTACGGGAATGCCACCACCTCCATTGCAGACCACGATCATACCGTGATCAATTAAAAGTCTGATCGCCATTAATTCCATCACCTTCTGAGGTTCCGGTGATGGAACAACCCTACGCAGACCCTTAGCGGTCTCGGTCACAGTCCAACCGTACTGCTGCTCAAGTCTATGCTTTTCAGTGTTCGGATAAAAAGCTCCTATCGGCTTAGCTGGATTTTCGAATGCGCTATCTTTTCCGTCGACGAGCACCTGAGTGAGCACTGCAACAACATCGCGCTCTGGCATGGCGTTAATAAGCTCCTGTTCAATCAGATAGCCCAACATACCCGCTGATTCAGCATCGAGAATATCCAGCGGATAGGGTTGTGTTCCCCGATAACTTTCCGCCTGTACAGCCAACAAACCGACCTGAGGGCCATTGCCGTGGGTAATAATGAGTTCATTACCATCTGCAATCCCGGCAATGGTGCGGGCAGCGTTGATAATATTTTGTCGCTGGACTTCCGCTTCAGGCGGCTGACCTTTTTGCAACAAAGCATTACCACCCAGGGCAATAACGATACGCATGATTAATTATTCGCGAATTGTAGAGCGTTTGCTCTGGTTCATAAATTGGTCCAATGCATCCTGCAGGTTGGGGGAAGGTCCATCTGTATATTCGTATCCTACTCTGACAATCGGTTTGTTAACCGTGATTAGATGCTCCAGATCACAGGGCGTAGCCGATACCACCACATCAGCATCAATGGCATTGATTGATCGCTCGAGAGCCTGGAGTTGCTCGGGAAAATAGCCCACTGCGGGCAGAATATTTTGCAAATGGGGATACTGTCTAAAAACAGCACGGATTTCCCCAACAGCCCCTTCTCGGGGGTCAACAATCTCTCTCGCAGAAGCC
>QNFP01000536.1 GCA_003645535.1 Gammaproteobacteria bacterium
AAAATAGGATCAGCCATATAAGCTCCTTTACACTCCTACTAATTCAACTCTTTTAGCACCACCAACTAATCTTGCATATCTAATCTTATTACCTGCATCCACATCTGTAATCTTTGCTATAATATTTCCTGAAACCATTGTAGTAGTCTCTGCCGCAGTCAAAAATACTGATACTTTAGCAAGATCATTACTTATAATGGATGCTGTTTTTTCTAGTGTTCCGCTCTCTGTAGGAAAAATTAAATCGACCGTTGAGTTTGCAACCAAACTGTCTGGGTCACCGCAAGTATTCACTATTTGAAAAATTACTGGTCCTCTATCTTCCCCTGGGTGAAATTCAAAAACCGAACAACTATCTGGACATGTACTCATGACGCCTCCAATACTAAATTCAATAATTGGTGCTCATAATTTTGATCACCATTTTCATCCGTTACTCCTACTAACAAATCCTGTATCTCATCCTCATCTATTAATATAAGTTTCAAGGTTTGTGCCATTAATCTTCTTCCTCTATGACTGTTAACTTAATAACTTCCTCACAACCTGTAACTTCCATTTTCAATAAGTCCTCATCTGATAACATTTCTAATTTATGACTTGCGTCTACTTTCAACCCTAAGTCGGCATCTAATGTCAACTTAATTTGGTCTAGCAAGTCTCTAATAGCTTCTAAGCTATCAGTGGTTCTATCATATCCCCCGCCATTCTTGCTTTGCATCTTGTACAATTCAGCCAGAATAGCACTAAGGTCTGTACTGACCTCAGTTGTATAAAATATATAACTATGCCACTCCTCAACTGATGGAATGAAATAAGTTAAATAAAATACATCTCCAATATTCCCGCTAGGAGTGACTTTCACATTGTAGTTGCCCGGAGCACCTGTAACCTCTGTTATTGCTACAGTCTTAGTCTCAAGTGCTCCGTTCTTTAACCACAAGATATTTGTAAAGTCTCCACCAGCTTGAGTTAAACCAGTAACTTTATTAACGCCACAAAGATCAAAGACCTCTATAGTTTCAATAATTTCTTTACTAAGCTCAACCAATCTACTCGCGGAAGCCATTACTTATCTTACTCAATACCTAATTCAGCTTTTAATGTAGCTTCATAATCAGCATCGCCACCAGTATCACCAGCATCGGCATCAACTTTTGCAGCATGATTAAGTAGTGCTGTAATAACAGCTTCTAATTTTTCACCAAGACCCAATTTACCAGTTCCAGTTTCAATGTGTCTTTGTTCGTCTAACGTAAAATACATAACATCCTCCTATTTTTTCTTAGTTTTAGATTTACCTTTTTTCTTTATCTTTACTTCTTTTTTTATTTCTATCTTTGTTTCTCTTCTCTCTTCGGCTTGTACTCTATTTTCTTGAGCTGCAATTTCATTTCTAGTGTGTGATCTAAGAACCCCACCCCATACTTGAGATAATTTACTTAATGCTCTTATCTCTCCTATTATCTCGGTAGCTTGATCTCTTTTTCTTTTAATTTCACCTTCAATGTTTTTTAAAAAATCTGTAATTAACATTGCTCCTGAGTCGTCAACTGCTCCAACTTTTTTAGCATCTGCTAAAACTTTTAATAAGTTTCCATCTAACATCTTGCTCGCTTCTATCATACTTCCCCCATGATGGGCTTGGGGGCTTAATTACCCCCACCCTTTAATTATTTATTAAGCATCGTCAACAATATCATACTCAATTATTTGTCCGACACCTACGCCAAATCTAAATGTTACTTGAGTATTTGATGTTTCATCATACTCACCATCAGTTGTTGCTGCCGCGCTATCAGGAATAAGTTTCTTACCAGCTACATATACATTCATGTATAAAGCTCTATAACCAGTATCAAGTTTATATGTAGTGATACCTACATCTGAACCTGATGCAAATGGTATTGTATGTGCTGTTCCTTTAGGAATAGCAGCCGAAACTCTTTCAATGATCTTAGACTTAACACCTGTTAAATTTGCAAGTGCTTGGTCAAGAGCGTCTATAGACGCTGTGATAGTTTCACCATCGTTTACATAATTTTCAGCCGTATAATCTCTGCTACCAATTTCTTGGTTAAGCACATTAACAATGTCTTCCATTGTTTCATCTGCGGCTAGATCACTAAATGGGAAATAGTTACCAGTGTTAGTTAAATCCCAATCTCCAGATTCATCGCCATCACCGATGCCTAACGCATCTCTAATTTCTGCAATATCCTCTGCCAATTCGGCATCGCCAACAACACTAGAAACAAATTGTCTTCTATCATCATACTCTAATAGCTCTGATCTTCTTTTTCTTTGAGGCATATAAGCTATAACATTTGCAGGATCAGTTGCAGTCCAAGTATAATTTGTAGGTGTTCCTGCATTATCATATACAAACTTGATAAATACATCTGTACCTTCACCCGCTCCAGAATGGTCAGCACCATCTTGTAAAACACCATAAATTAAATTACCGCTTGCATCTTGAAATTCGGCATCTGTTAATACATCAATAAGCATAACTTTATGCTTACCAATTACTATAGATGCTAAAGCTACCTCATCCCAATAAGCACCAGTAGATGCTTGTATTACAAGACCTCTTCTATCTGCCGCATCTGCATAAGTAAGTGAAGTAGTATATAATTCACCTATATCAGTATTG
>QNFP01000537.1 GCA_003645535.1 Gammaproteobacteria bacterium
TGAACAAGCTAGGCAGAACGGTCGAGGCAAGACTCGTACGTTTGGTGCTTCTGACAAACGCATCGATCGCCGGTATAACCCTGAAGGAACAGCGGAGGGCGCGGAGATGGTGCAAGCCTTCGAAGACGTGATTGCCCAGCTGGACCCAGCGCTAATCCAAGAGTACGGCAAACCTTTTGCTGAGATGCACGAGGCCCAGCAGAACGGTATTATGATGGAGTTCGATACTGCACTGGAGGGCGACATGGATCGAAGCAATGCGGCGGCAAAGAGGCAGGATTTATCAGTATCGAATAAGCCACGCACGGGTGCGCGTGGCCTCCGGGTTATGAACGACTCGGATATTAACTTCCGCAATGTATGGGACGGTGAAGCTACGCCGGGTGACTGGTGGGCAGGCGCGTTCGACACTGATCCATACAACGACCGGATGGTAATAGACCCGGAGACCAGAGCAAAAATGTCGCTACGGGCCGCCGCCCGAGCTGAAGGCGGGGGCAGAAGCCTACAAGCGCAGCAACGATTCGGCTACCTTAAGGAGCGGTAATGGCACGTTTACAGGACCTTACCGCTAGCGGTGGTAATACGCTCCGACGACTTTCTTCTGGGGACGACTTAACTCCGCAGGAACGTGAAGTTCTTGATCGGAGTGCGGCAGCTCGCCACGGTGAATTCGGTAAAGGGCTCCGCCGAGCGATGGAAAACGCTTCGCAAACGACTGACGCTTTCGTTGGCCAGATGGCTGAGCCGTTTGCGCCCGATTTTGCTGCGCGGCAGTTTGCCAAGGCTGCGGCCACTCAGCGGAATATGCCCAAAGGTCTGGAAGCAAAAGTACAGTCCTTCCGTGATGTCGACAGTGCTGGTAGTGCGCTGGATTACGGCGCTGGCGCACTCGGTGAAGGTATTACGTCTGTCGCCGGTATCGTGGCAGGCGGTATGGCTGCACGGCTGGGTCTCGGCACAGCCCTCCGTTTGGGCGCAGCGGGCAAGAACACAGCCCAGTTCGCAGGTGGTGCAGCCACCATGCTCCCACAGGAAGCGGGCGAGACAGCCCTGACCCTGCGCAACAACCCCGAGGCCATGGCCAATACGACGCCGTTGGAGCGTACTGGCTTGGCACTGGGTAAGGGTACTGTCGCCTCCGCGATGGAGAGCATTGTACCTAACCTCGTCTTCACCAAGGCTATTGCCGGGACAGCCCGCCGTATTGCAGCAGGTGGCGGCTCGGCAGCAGCGAACATAGGTCGTAAGGCCGTAGCAGGGGCAGCCGGTGAATTCGCCACAGAGGGCGCACAGGAGCTGTCAGGACAAGTCGCTGAGAACCTCGCGACAGGTGAGACAGGCTACGACTTCGAACGCGCGCTGGAGGCTGGAGTACGTGGAGCCATCACCGGCGGTGTGTTGGGCGGCGCTGGCGGAACAGTGCAGGCAGCTCGCTCTAATATCGACGCGGCTGCGGAGACTGCTCTGGAGAAGGCGAAGCCCGCAGCAACCAGCGCAATGAACAAGGCCGTTGAAGGGCTAGATAACTTTATCCGCAACCCCGAACAATCGGGTGCCGACATGACCACTGCCACGCTGGGGACACTGGCTGAAGCGTCGGCGCGGGCACAGAAACTAGGCGCTGAAGTAGCCGAGAAAGCTGGACCTGCCGCTGCGCAAGGTATGGATGCTATTGCTGGGCTGAAAGGGCAGATGGACGAAGCCATAATGGGGCAGCTCACCCCAGAAAATGTCGCTAAATACAGGGAACTAACCAAGAACATCCGCCTGCTCAACCCATCCGAGTACGAGATTCTGCGCGATGCTATGGAAACGGGTGACGCAGACCAGATTAACGAAGCCGTAGGCGCGGCGGCTAAGTTATTTGCACACCGTGTCCCGCGTGAAACAATGAGCGGCATTAAAAGTTTTGCTAAGTGGACCAAACGGTTCAGTGCAGGCGTTACGAACGCAGCTCGTGAGCGTCGGGCTTCTGTCCTCCGCTACGGACTGTCGGAAGTGACAGACTTCGGGGACTATCTGCGGGAGACCCAGCCGGAACTCACTAACTTTTTCTTGTCCTCGCAGGAGCCCGCAGCGCGGTTGGAGTCGGTGCGCGCCCTCATGGCTGTGCGTGACGGTATTGTCAGCCCAAAACAGATGGACGAACTGCAAGAAATCATGCAGACAGTGGGCTTATCCCTATCAGAGGTCGCTGAAGATATTCGTAGTTCAGCTGCAAGGAGCTACGTTACGCAGAAACGGCAGCCTCCTCGTGCTCCGCTGACCCTGCAAGAAGAGCAAGCAGCCTACAGAGGCACTAGCGCATGGAACCGCGTCGCCGATCGGGCGGAAAATCTTCTGGTGGATGATGCGCTTATAGCGGCAGCTGAACGCGATGGTGTCGATCTTAGCGGGCCGTACAACCCCGATAACGCTGGGTATACAACCAGCGTGCCTGAGAGTGAACGGGGCGGCGTGGGTGATGTGCTGTATGACGCCATCATGCGTGATGAGGATAACAACGTCATAGAGGAGGAGGACAGACGCCGCAGCCCTTACAACTCGCTGGCGCAGGTCCGGCGTATCATTGGCGCGGACATGCTGACGAAAGAAGACGGCACCCCGATAGTCGACAGAGTTACCGGCGAGTCCAAAGTCGACAAGGACGCA
>QNFP01000538.1 GCA_003645535.1 Gammaproteobacteria bacterium
AAGCACCACCAAGAAATGCGCCTATCGAGGTATTGAGATCCTGTAATGAAACCCCGAGTTTAAGCGCCTTGGCATCGTCGATATCAAGAAATAACTGTGGCACATCAGTACGGAACAGTGTGTAGGCCTGACCAAACGCCGGATGTTCATTTGCTTTACTGACAAATGCTGCGGTCTGCTCGGCCAGGTAAGCCGGCGAATTGCCGCTGCGATCCTGCAGCATCATGGTAAAACCTGAACCCGTGCCCAGACCGGGGATTGCCGGCGGACCGAAGGCAAAGGCCACGCCACCCTTCACACCCTGTGCAAAAGCAGCATTCAGACGACGCACAATATTCCTGGCGTGATCCTTTGCTTCGGATCGCTGATCCCAGTCTTTGAGCTGCAGGAAGACAAAACCCGCATTGGGCTGAATGGTTGAGCTGAGCATGCTATAGCCAGCGACTGCGGTGGAGTTCTCAATGGCATCAAACTCCGCGATTACTGCTTCGACTTCACGCATCACCTCTTCAGTGCGTTGTAACGATGCGGCATCCGGCAGCATAAAGGCTGCCAACACATAACCCTGATCTTCTTCCGGCACAAAGCCACCCGGCAACACCTGGAACAATACCACCAGCCCGCCAATCAGCGCCGCCACTAATATCCCCGCCCGAACCAGCTTTTCGGTAAAAAACCGGGTCAGCACCATGAACTTCTCCGTAGCCTTTTCAAACCCACGGTTGAAGACATCAAAGAAACGACCCAGACGACCCTTATCCTCGCTCGCTGGTTTAAGCAGAAGCGCCGCAAGTGCAGGGCTCAGTGTCAGCGCATTGATAGAGGAAATTGCCACCGCGACGGCAATAGTGATGGCAAATTGTTGATACAGCCTGCCGGTAATTCCCGCCGTCATTGCCACCGGCACAAACACTGCGATCAGCGCCAGAGATGTTGCAACAATGGGCCCGGATACCTCTCGCATCGCGGCAACGGTTGCTTCACGGGAAGACATGCCCTCTTCCATTTTTGTAGTAACCGCTTCGACCACGACAATGGCATCATCGACCACGATGCCGATCGCCAGCACCAGGCCCAGTAGGGAAAGGGTATTTATCGAAAACCCCAGCAGGGGAAATACTGCAAAAGCGCCTATCAGTGACACTGGCACAGCCAAAGCCGGAATTAAGGTTGCCCGGCCGCTTTGCAAAAAGATGTAAACCACCAGAATCACCAACGCCAGCGCCTGAAAAAGCGTGATGACAATTTCACGAATGCCCTCCGTTATCGGCTTGGTGGTGTCGAGCGAAATGACGTACTCGACGTCGTCGGGCAGGCGCTCGCCAATGCGCTCCATCGTAGCGAGCACCTGCTCAGCCACATCAAGGCCGTTAGCATCGGGTAGCTGAAAGATTTGCAGCAATGCGGCTGGGGTTTGATCAAGTCGGGCTTTAATCAAATAGTTTTGCGTGCCAAGCTCAATGCGCGCGACATCCCTGAGCAGTACCTGCGAACCATCGGGGTTAGAGCGAACGACAATACCGCCAAACTCTTTGGCTGTCTCAAAGCGCCCCCCGGTATTTACCGTATAAGTAAATTCGGTACCTTCCGGCGCTGGTGGCCCGCCAATCTGGCCGGCGGGTACCAGCACGTTTTGCTGCTGGATTGCACTGGTGATATCTGGAACAGTAAGCCCCAGCTTGGATAGCTGATCCGGCTTGATCCACACTCGCATTGAGTATTCGGTAATACTGCCACCGAGCACTTCGGCCAGACCAACACCACGGATACGAGCTAACTCATCAATAATATTGATGGTCGCGTAATTGGTCAGAAAAGTATCGTCATAAGTCCCGTTGGGGGAGACGAGAGAAATCAGTAACAGCGGGAACGACAACTTCTTTTTAACGGTCACTCCCTGGCGTGTCACTTCCTCTGGCAACATCGCCATCGCTTCGGAGACACGGTTTTGAACCAGCACATTGGCCATGTCCAGATCGGTGCCCACTTCGAAAGAAACTTCCAGACTCATGCGACCGTCACTGGAGTTGGTGGACTTCATGTAAATCATGTCCTCAACGCCGTTGACTTTTTGTTCAACAGGCGTGGCGACAGATTGCTCGACATCCACAGAGCTGGCGCCCTGATAGGTAGCCGATACATTGACCAGAGGTGGGGTAATTTCGGGATACTGCGCAACGGGCAGGCGACTGAGGGAAATCAGCCCCACCAGCACAATGATAATGGCGATAACCATGGCCACGATGGGCCGGCGTACAAAGAATTCAGCCATGATCTAGACTTCGGGAGAGTTAGTGGAAGATGCGGCCTGGGTCTCGTCAAAGTCGGTTAACCGGGGTTTAATGGTCATGCCACTTTTTACTCGTTGCACGCCCTCAAGCACCACCTGCTCCCCTGGTTTGAGGCCCGAGGTAATAATTTGAAGTTGGTCGATTTTAGCGCCAACCTCCACTTTTCGCTGCTCTACTTCACCCTGCGAGCCCACCACAAACACGCTGAAGTTGCCCTGCAATTCAATGATACTGCGCTGAGGCACAAGTATTGCATCTTTTTCGTCTCCCACATGCGCACGGATCCGCGCAAACTGGCCTGCCAGCACCAGGCCATCCGGATTGGGAAAGTCTGCTTCCATAGTAAAAGTGCCCGTG
>QNFP01000539.1 GCA_003645535.1 Gammaproteobacteria bacterium
AGGATACAACGAGAAGAATCAGAATTGACCGCTTGTCGAGAAAGGAAGCGTCAACTTGTCTACCAGATTTCTTCTTCTACTGAGTCTCTTGAAGAGCTACCTCCCTACGTTAAAGGCGACCTAGCCAAGAAGACAGAGGCTATTGATAATGCAAAAACCAGCAACCACTACATAAAGAAGGCTAAGAAAGACCTTGCTAATGCATTGGAGCAGCTGGCTTTGGCTCCTGAAGGAATCTTGCAAGATGAAAAACTGGAGGCTGCGGTTAAACGGGCCACTGAGGGAGCTGCTGTAACTACAGAAGCCTCGTTCAAAGCTGGGAATGAAGTCGATGCAAGTCGTGCCAGAAAACGCAAGCTGGCTAAAGCCCTGCGTGATGGCACTTGCTCAGCATGCGGGCAGTCTATCAGCAGCCCAGAGCAGATTGAAACTCATGAACGGGAGCTGGCACGGGAAGAAGAGTTATACACTCAGCTGGAGATGGAATTAAACAAAGCAGAGGTTGCAGACAGGGCAGCAGCCACCACTTTACAAGCCTGCAAAGCCGCCTTAAAGATGGAGTTCTGTGACTGGGGCTGGAAGTCTGCAGATTGGACAACCCAGAAGGCCGATTGTGAAAACTACTTAACCTCAGGAGCAGAGCTTGTCTCTGATGAAGATCTGGAGGCTATGCAACTTGAGCTAACGCAAATAGCCGAGGCTAAAGGGAAGCGGGTGGCTTTGGAGGAGATCATAGAAATTAGTGCCAAGAAGGCTGCTTCTGCCCACGAGCTTGAGGAAGAGCTAATGGATGAGATAGCTCAGCTGAAGGAGGATTGCCCTACTGCTGTCCCAGAAGAACTCATGACAGAATGGAGGGAGTCTGTGAAGCAGCTGCATGAAGATCGCCACAACGCTACTGAACACATAAGCAAGTGTGGACTTCAGATAGTTTCATTAACCAATGAGGTTAATGATTTAAAATCAGCTCTTGAGAAAGAGATTGAGTTTAAGGAGTCTAATTCGGAATTGAAGCTCCTCAAAGAGTTGGTCACTTATCTTAAGGATTCTCGTATAAAGTTCTTGGCAACCGTTTGGAACAACATACTGGGTAGTGCTTCCGGGTTCTTGTCACAAGCCACTGATAAGCAGATTACTGCCCTGTCTAGATCTGATAAGGACGGGTTCATGTTCTGTGAGGAAGGTGTGTATGCCCCCGTGTCAGCGGCCTCAGGGGCGCAGAGGGGGTTCATTGGAGTCAGTATTAGATTGGCCTTGGCACAATCTTTAAGAAGCTCCTGTGACCTTGTGGTGCTGGACGAACCCACTGAGTCGATGTCTGAAGAAAATGCTCTGAGACTCTCAGGGACGCTTCTGAGTCAGGGCCAGATAATTACTATCACTCATCGATTGAGCGACAGTTATACAGCCTCAAATATTATCCAACTGTGACCCTTCCTTAGTACTATCTTCAGCCTCTAATTTGAGGCTGACTTTCTTGCTTTTTCTTTTAGGCTTCAAACCAGACAGCAGGTTTAACTCAAATTGAATTTTGTTTAAGCCTGCTACATTTCTATCAGTCAGTTCATCTTTGAACACTTCCTGAAAATCAGTCACAGCCTCTTGTATTTTAGCAATCATAACAACTCCTATAGGTTTCTGAATACTTCAAACTCACCAATGGATGAATGCCCTGTCCAACTTGGCATAATAACGTAAGCCTGTAATTTCCATGGGCCTGTTTGGTCAAGGTCATCGGCCACTGAGGTATATTGCAGCCTACCATCTGTCCCATCCGTAGAGAACGACGCTGTCTTTGTCATAACGGTTGCCCCGTCAGATTTTTTAAACTTTATAGTTAACGTAGTGGCTGTGCTTATGTCTACTACAACGTCTGATTCGACCAGAGTCACTTCAAACACGGTGCCCACATCGTTAAGGTGTATCTCGTTCTCTTCTATGGCCATGTCTAGACTCGTAAAGATAGGTTGTGAGAAGTTACTATATCCAACTCCCCTTCAAATAGCGAGTTGATCTCCAGCATGTGGTAAGAAGTGACTGCGTTTATCACCCCAGCATCCAAGGTCCCAATAGCCTGTCCGGTTATTACATACGCACCGGCACTTATGTTTTCAAGGGAGTGCCTCAGGGTGCCTAGATCACTGCCAGAGACGAGATAAGTTCCAGAGTCTAACTGGGTTACATACGTCAGAACCGTTGTTAGATCGCTTCCAGACACCGAGAATGTACCGGTATCGATTGAGACAACAAGATTTGATCCGGTGAACAGAGTGGAGCCGGAGACTGCAAAATTTCCAGACTCAATGACTGAGCGTCGATGGTAGTATTCAGTAAGGTCACTGCCGACAATAGCGAAACTGCCAGTTTGCAGAGAATCTTGGAAGCTCTTCAGTGTGCCCAAGTCACTGCCGACAATAGCGAAACTACCAGTTGTTATATCTTCAAGGGTATCCTTTAACGTATCGAGATCAGAGCCTGAGACCGCAAAGGTTCCTGTTTCAACAATTACAGTTTCAGGTCCATCTGGAAGTGAGGTGCTGAGGTCTGACCCGGAAAGTATAAACGTCCCGGTATCAATCGTCTCTAAGGTATCCTGCAGTGTGTCTAAATCAGAACCCGAGATCGAGAACGTGCCAGTATCAATCG
>QNFP01000540.1 GCA_003645535.1 Gammaproteobacteria bacterium
TGCCGTAATCTTAATGACAAATGTTTTGTCGATAGTCTCGCTAGAAAAAAATGAGGAGGCAATTATCATTGTCCTAGAAAAGTTTGTCTTGAAGTTACGGGAACGTCCATATATGCCCCGTGAGCGGAGCGAGTGCTTTGGCTGCATTTTTACCAATAGTAGGCGCTTTAAGCGACGCGGCATGAAAGTGAAAGGGTTTTCGTGCAAAGGTCTCACTTTGTTGTTGCTGACAAGGTAAGTAATCAGAGAATATAGTGACAAACAAGGTTATCCAGGAAAACTGCCACAATGGTATCAACATGAAAGCGATGCAAATTACTGCAGTCTGTCAATTGACACCGGAAAGCGCAGCCCTGATTTCGAGTGAATTGCCAATACCCACACCAGGGCGAGGTGAGTTGTTGGTAAAAGTGGCTGTTTGTGGCGTGTGTCATACCGAACTGGACGAGATCGAAGGTCGCACACCGCCTGCTAACTTCCCTGTGGTGCCTGGTCACCAGGTAGTGGGTACGGTCGCAGGCGTTGGGGTCGACGTGACAAAGTTCGATACTGGAGATCGGGTGGGAGTAGCGTGGATATTCTCAGCTTGCGGCAACTGTGAATATTGTCAGGATGGCCTGGAAAACCTTTGCCCTGATTTTCAGGCTACAGGACGTGACGCTAACGGCGGCTATGCCGAATATATGCTTGTTAACGAAAATTTTGCCCTGGCAATTCCTGATGTTTTGAGTGATGAGGCAGCTGCCCCCTTACTGTGTGCTGGTGCCATTGGCTATCGCTCGATAAAACTGGCTGATATTGGCAATGGCCAGCCACTTGGTTTAACTGGTTTTGGGGCCTCCGCACATCTGGTATTAAAGATGGTCAGGCGTGAATACCCTGACACCGAAGTATACGTTTTTGCGCGCAACCCTGAGGAGCAGACCTATGCACTGGAACTTGGAGCAATATGGGCCGGCGCTACGGAAGACATACCGCCCAAAAAATTAGCAGCAATTATTGATACCACGCCCGTATGGAAAACAATTGTATGTGCCCTTGAGCACTTGCAGCCCAACGGCAGACTTGTTGTTAACGCCATTCGCAAAGAGGATCGTGACAAGGATTATCTGGCGCATCTCGATTACCCGAAACATTTGTGGCTGGAAAAAGAGATCAAAAGTGTGGCTAATGTGACTCGCCGCGATGTAGATGAATTCCTGCAATTAGCAGCCAGACTAAACTTGCAACCGGAGGTGCAATTTTATCCTTTGGACGAAGCCAACAGAGCTTTGTGTGATCTAAAATTTAACAAAGTAAGGGGTGCAAAAGTACTGCGAATCGGAGGCAGCGGGTGATAGGGGACAATCAAAGGGGCCAAATTCTGACCCCTTTGATTTGCCGAACCGCGCCTGAATAAGATCCGCGCAATTTGCTCCATGCCAGGCAAGATATTATCTATCGGCGGCTCCGGCAGTCAGCCTTCATCCCATGTGAAAAAAACAAGCTTTATTCCCATCCGGGTCTCTAAAATAACCACCATAAAAAGTGGGCATCCGTTCACCTGCTGGGCCTTCGTCAGTAGCACCCATTTCAATGGCTCTTGCGTAGAGCTCATCTACTTTTTCACGTGAACCCGCTTTAAATGCAACCATATTCCCGTTGCCTGGTTGCGGGTCTTCCTCATTGTGGGGAATGCACACCCCAAGCATTGGATCACCCGGCCCGGTACCCAATAAGGCTATCCGACCCATGTCCATCAATACAGACGCTCCAAGTGGCGCGAGCAGGTCGCCCCAAAAAGCTTTACCTTTTTCAATATCAGTTACACCAATAGTGACATATCCAATCATTTGAACTTACTCCTCAATAGTTATATTTTTCTCAGTTGAGAGCCGTCGATCATACGTTGACTTTGTGAAAAGAAACAGTACTTCAAAAGGAGAAATGGGAACGAGAGGTGGCGTCTTGCAATCAAACATCTTTAACTGCCCGACTTACCGTAGAATAGTGAACATCGATATAACCTGCAATCCCAGTCATTGTGTAATCGCCCGTCGCATTCCCTCAGATAAGCCCCTACGATGGCTTCCATCATAATGTGATAGCGGCCTACTCATGCAGCGAGCATCGAAAGATTATGCTTGACTGCAAGACCTAATGGGATGGTCCGCCCCACTCCCCAAACGGCTTCTAAAGAGCCATGATGTGTGTAGCGAACATACATCAACAGCGAGTGAGGCAAACCATGAACAATCATAACGTAGAAAAACAACTAGCGGTCTTAGGGATCGATCTGGCCAAGCAGAATTTCCAATTACACGGCGTTGATCAGAACGGTAGCACTATCATTAAAAAGACGTTAAGCAGGAAAAACCTGGTTCAATTCATTGCCCAGCTGCCACCCTGCACCATTGGTATCGAAGCCTGTGGCGGTGCCAATCACTGGGTTCGAGTGTTTGAAAAACTCGGCCACACGGTCAAGATGATGGCCCCTCAGTTTGTAAAACCTTATGTCAAATCCAATAAGAGCGATGCTGCCGATGCAGAGGCAATCTGCGAGGCCGTGCAGCGCCCGAGCATGCGCTTTGTGCCGGCAAAAAGTATCGAGCAGCAGGATCTTCAAAGCGTGCACCGGATTCGCAGCCAGGCAGTTACACGAA
>QNFP01000541.1 GCA_003645535.1 Gammaproteobacteria bacterium
AAGTCTATGTAAAAGGCGGGGATATCGATGACACCCACCTTCCTGGTATCTTCACCGGCGGGAATATCGAGAATTTTTTTCTGCGCACTCTGTTCTTCCAGTTTCACCTTGTTGCGAACAATGGTGATGATTTTTCTTTCATCAGGGGATTTTGATTTGGCCGGTATGATTTCCAGCCGTACTGTAGTGTCCTTGGGGCCGCGTATAAGCTGTACCACCTCGTCGAGGCGCCAGCCTATAACATCTTCCATCTCTCCATCGGTCCCCTGGCCAACGGCGATAATCTTATCCGATGGCTTCAGCATACCCTGCTTGTCGGCGGGTCCCTTGGCAACCAGGCGTGCGACCCGGGTGTACTCGTCCTCAAGTTGCAGCACAGCGCCAATACCCTCTAAAGAGAGGCTCATATTAATGTTGAAGTTCTCGGAACGGCGAGGGGACAAGTAGTTGGTGTGGTGATCGTAAAGCTCTGTCAGGGCATTGGCGTAGATCTGGAACACATCCTGGCTGTTGTACTGCTTTACCCGACTGAGCTGGTTGGTGTAGCGCTTGCTTAGAGTGGTGGGTATTTCATCGTCGGCCTTTTCTGCCAGCTTCAGGCTCAGGACCTGGTTCTTGATATGTTTGCGCCAGCGCTCGTCCAGTTCTGCATTGTTGGCAGCCCAGTCGCGGTCGTCGGTATCCAGGGGGTAGGATTCCTTAATACTGAAATCCATGGCTTCAATATCGGCTGGAAGGTTTTCGATAAGACCCTCCAGCCTCGCCTCCAGGCGAGTCTGGAAGCGGTTGAATATTTGATACCCGGCCTTCAGGTCGCCCTTCTGGGAGGCGTCGTCCAGCACTGTCCTGTATTTTTCAAATTCGGCAGTATCGGCGGCGGTAAAAAACATCTTGCCGCTATCCAGGCTGTCGATGTAGTTATCCAGGTGCTGTGAGGAGAGCTTGTCATCGTAGTTCAGCTTGGCATAGTGGCGATTCTCCAACTGCTCAATCATTTCGATGATTGTCTCGCTTTGCGGCTCGCTATATTCGATAACGGCCCAGCTCTGCCAGGAGATCAGGGCCAGTAACGCCCCTGTGGTAAAACGCATAAATACTTTCAAAGTCTTCTCACTTCCTTAAATTGAGTGGCCTAGTGTAACAGGGTCAATCGCCATGCCAAAGCAGCTGTTCCGACCGGAATGAGCGGCATAAGTTCCGTGCTGTTATAGAAGAAAAAGAAAGCGTAATAACTATATATTCTTATAATACATATAGTTATCAGCATAAGTTAAGGTATAATATAAGTTACATAACGAAAAATAGCGAATCAGCAGTGTTTTACCGGACGTTAAGGAGCTATCGGTGAGGTGGGGTTCTATTCGAGCGCCTCGCAAACAGCATCAATACTACAGCTGATGACAGTAACATCATCGTAGCCAAGTCGGTGAAGTTGTTCGGCCGCCAGGGTTGCCCTTGCGCCGCTGGCACAGTGGATATAAATCGGGTGGCTCGCCTCTTTGACCTTCTCAAGCACCATCATCTCCAACACCCCCCGTGGGATGTTGACAGACCCCTCTGCGGGCTTGGCCTGTACCTCTCCAGGTTCACGAACATCGATAACGATGCCGCTCTTGTCGTCGCACTCAGAAAATGCAGAGACAGCATCAAGTATGCGCAACTCACCCCTGATCTTGGCGAGTAATTCGGGAACGGTTAGCAGCATGATTTTTGCCTCCAGTTAAAGCGGGTCATATTACTACAAAATGGCCCGGACTCAATAGCGCTATTGGCTGTCTGTCTCCCTGTGCTTCTGCTGGGCTTGCCACAATGTAGCGTAGTGGCCTTCTTTTCCCAATAGCTCATGATGATTGCCTTGCTCCACTATCTCACCGTGGTCGAGCACCACGATATTGTCCGCATCGACAATGGTGGAAAGGCGGTGGGCGATTACCAGGCTGGTGTGATCGCGCGCTATTTCACGCAGGGAAGAGAGTATGGCCTGCTCAGATTTTGTATCCAGGGAGGAGGTGGCTTCATCAAATACCAGAATGGGGGAGTCTTTAAGTATCGTACGGGCGATGGATACACGCTGTTTTTCGCCCCCTGAGAGTTTCAGTCCCCGCTCACCGACAATCGTATCTCCACCTTCGGGCAGCCTTTTGATCAGGTCCTCGAGCATAGCCAGGCGTATCGCCTGTTCAACTTCATCATCGCTGGCGGTGGGGCGGCCATAGCGAACATTTTCAGTGATGCTGTCATTGAACAACACCGTATCCTGGGGCACGATACCAACGGCCTGCCTTAAAGACTGCTGCGTGTGCTTCCTTACATCCTGGCCATTAATGCTGATACTCCCCTCGGTGGGATCGTAAAAGCGAAAGAGAAGTTTTACCAGCGTGGATTTTCCCGCACCACTTGCGCCAACGACGGCCACTTTTTTACCCGGCTCGATTGAAAAACTCAAGTTCCTTAGAATTTGACGATCCGGCCTATAGGCGAAACTGACATTGTCAAAGCGTATGCCTGCAGAGCCTATTTTCAGGGCAGTGGCATCTGGCGAATCTACTATGGTGGGTCTGACATCCAGTAACTCGAACATCTTTTCGATATGGACCATGGAGTTCCTGATTTCCCGATAGACCATGCCGAGAAAACCCAG
>QNFP01000542.1 GCA_003645535.1 Gammaproteobacteria bacterium
ACAGGGAAACAATAAGAAGACATCTCGCTCTGGCTACTAGTAGTTCTTCTATGTCTACCAAAGATGTATTCAATAGGATACTAGCGACCTGGACAGAAGATAAGGGCATATTGCTAAAAACAACCCGATACCACCCGTCTCATTCAGACTATAAAAAGAACAGGACAATATCAGACCATGACTAGATTCATAACACAATTACAAGTAGAGCCAATAATTGGAACTACTAAACGAAAGCTTCTGTCTCCCCTCGTATACGATGATGAGCTTTTAGGAGCTATTACTATCCCCAGGGATTATGTCACTGACTATGCGAGTATCCCGAAGTGGATCCCTCGGTGGTTCCTAGACCAGGATGGACCGCTCATACGTATCGCTAGCGTAGTGCATGACTTTGGATACACAAGAGGAGGTCGTTACAGATACGGTGTTCGACTGTCTCGTGAACAAGTAGATGCACTATTTGAGAGAATTATGCTCAGAATGATAGAGGAGTACCTACCGGTGCTTGTGAAGAATGGTCCTGCAGCCGACGAAGCTCATCCAATTGCAAAACAACGTTACACACTTGCTGCGAAAGCTGCTCACAAGGCAGTACGAATTTTTGGAGGTTCACATTGGTCTCCCAGAGGTTAGTTGTTCTAGTAAGTCTATTAGTGTTACCAGGATGTCAAACGGTAACTGTTTACAATATGAGTGATTGGCAGAAACAAGCTTGCTTTGTTACAGTATGTGACAGGACAGAAGATAGCAAGACTAAGGCTGTTGCCCTGGCTCTTCTGGAAGCAGCTGCCTCTACTGTTGATGTTGAGATCGACTTGAAGAGTGGGGTTTGCACAGAGTACTATGAAAACAGAGATCTAAGCTGGGTATACGCCCGTAGGAGTGCTTCTGAGATATGCAGTAACCCCTATCCAAACGATGGGATTCTAGACACCAGTCAAGCCTCTCCTGAAGATTCACAAAGCTAGTTACAAAACAGATCGGCTGCTGGCCGAAAAATTCGTGCTGATGCGACAGCCATGCCCCAGATTTTGCGTTTCACAGACGCGACTCTGGGGCTTTTTATCGGATAGTCGAGAGCCTCCCTGCCAGGGTGCCCCGACATGTTTTTTGAAAGTGAAGGGCTCTGCAAAAAGTTGTTGCGAAAGTGTTAAATTAATGATAGCCGTCCGTCCCTATATAAGGAGGTGGTATTATCTCTGGGGGTGTATATCTGTTAGTAGTAATCTACTAAGGTACACTATCACTAGGGCGTATACCCAGAAGTATTGCTGGGGAGTCCCCGGAGGGAAGTATCCCCAGGGGGATTGCTGGGTAACCACACCTGGGGATGCACACCAGTGTGAGATAATGGTGTATTGCTATTGTTGTTGTTAATTTTAAGAGGTGATAGATGAGTGAATACTGGGCAGACTACATCCCTGGATACTATCAAGTATCCGATATGGGTAGGATAAGGAGTGTTAGGCGTGAGGTAGAAAACAAGCATGGCACTCTATCAATTAGACAGGGGTGTATATTAGCCCAGTCTAGCGGCAGGGGCAGGGGTACTAAGGTGAGTGTCGATGTTAGAGGTATACGCAAAACAATGGAGATGCATAGAATTGTTGCAGAGGTGTTTTTAGAGAACCCTGACAATCTTCCATATGTCAGGCACAGGAAGGGGTTGGAGAATATACCCTCCAATTTATATTGGACTGATGATTTGCGCCCTGTGGCTATTGTTAGTGAGCAATTAGTTAGAGAGATAATTGATAAATTGAAATGCGGTATGACAACACAGGAGATAATAGATGAGCTTGTTTAGAAAGCGTGCGTTAGTAGTGGAAGCAACACAGTGGTTTAAGAATGGAGATCATCCTGAAGATGGTGATGAAGTGTTTGAAAGTGGTGTATATAAGGGCGATCCACTAGAAGGCGAGGTAGTGAGATACTACAGGACACCTGAGTTAGATGGTACAGAGATGTGTTCTTACTGTAATAAGACAATGCACCAACATGGGTGGCTGGATACACCATTAGGAAAAGATGTGGTGTGCCCAGGGGACTGGGTAGTAACAGGGGAGGGGTGCATAAGGTTCTCACTGAAGGATGATGTGTTTCAGGCAATGTACGAGCCAAAATAACTGCGCAAATAAGGGTATCTTATATGAAAGACACCAATAAGGATGTCTTCTTAAAAATCCAAGTGGAGAATTCAAATGAATGTTTTAATCGTAATAGCAATACTAGTTGTAGTTTATTTTTTAGGCTACGCTATCGGTCTTACAGGTATGTGGATAATCAACCACTTTAACCTAACAGGTACGGCATATGTGGCTGTTGTAATAGCAACATTTGTGCTAGCATATCTTGTGGGGTTTTATGTCTTTGCAGCCCTGCTGCCTCTGTCTTACAAAGTACTTACAAAAGGAGCATTCTAATGGAAACGTTTACAGTATTTATATTAAGTCTATTAGCTTCTATAGTGATAGCACCAAGTACAGCACGTATTGTTATACACCTCTTGATGTCTATTTGGAGAGGAGAAGAGCCTCCTGCTCTTCAACAACTAGGGGCTGTTGTGCTTTTGATTGGGTGGACAGTAGCAATGGAAACATTCTCTGCTTCTGGAGAACTATGCTTTGGGGACTCTTTC
>QNFP01000543.1 GCA_003645535.1 Gammaproteobacteria bacterium
AAAACCAGACTTCCTTGCGGCACGCCCAAGCGGTAAAAACCCATGGTAGTACCTGAAGTCTAAATATACAGGTTCATATTTTACATTGAATCCGAGGTTTATACCCAAGTCTCCATTTAATGAGGATAAAAATGAACCTCCATCTATAATTTCGATATCTGCCAGGCCCGGTGGAAGATCATCATTACCTTCCGTACGGAGTGTCACTGATTTGTCATAAGCTAATGACAGCGATGGCCCAATATATGGCGAGATTGACCAACTGTTCTGTTTAAACAGACTGTATTTAATAATATACGCAAATTCGACAAATTGCAGTTTTATTCGAAAATCATAAATGAGATATCCATCGCCACTCATACGGGGACTGATCTGGTTTTTTAAAACAACGCTTCTGCTCGAGGTTAAAATATCAAATCCAACGAAAAGATTCTCCGAAGTTTGGCGTTCGGTGGTTATGCCAGCAACATAACTGCTTTCGCCAACCGTTTCACCGTGACTAAAATCGGAATAGTTAATTCCCGCCTTTACCCCAAAGCGATGGCTGGAGCAATTTAGAAGAAGGAAAGAAATAGTTATAATAGTAAAATATCTAACAGCCATATTTACACCGAGTATTCCACCAGATTATTCTGCAGCCCCTGTTTATCATTAAAAATAATATTATTTACCATGAATTGAAAGAAATAAGCAAAAGATAAGTCCAGCCGCGGGTTGAACTAAAACCCGCGGCAGGTCAGATGGGTCCTTTTTCAGTCCGCTGCTGAAGTCTTAAATTACTACCATTGTCAGGTCCGGTTTAGTTTATTTTCGCAATGGTTTTACGTGTTTTCGCAGCCAATTGTGAAGTTCGTCAAATTTAAATTTATTTGATTCGAACAAGCCAATTATAAAGTCATGAGCTTTTTCGTTTTCGCATTCTATATAAAATCCATTCAATCTCAGAAAGACGTCAGAGCAAAAGAATGCAATTCTTTTATTGCCATCGACGAATGGATGATTAATCGCGAGGCTTTCCATTAAAGCCGCAGTCTCCTCAACAATATCTTTGTAATATCCGGTTTGGAGTCTGCCGATGGCCGATTCTAACGCTCCTATATCCCGGATCCCTTTATCTCCTCCAAATTTTTCAATGAGATCAACATGGATAGCCAGGATATCTTCCCTGGATAAATGAATACTCATTTAGCGAGAAGTTCGCCCAGCTGACGGTTTTTTTTAAGACTATCCTTAAGATGAGATAAAACTTCAGGATTGATAGAAGAAGTATCTCTCTCCGGTAAATCCTGATTTGGCAATTTCAAATCAAACGGAAAACCCCTGTTTTCTTCTATCAGGCTATAAAATATATTTATGGCTTCCGAATGATTTATGCCCATTCGCTTAAGGATTCTCGTAACCCTCTCTTTTTTCCTCGGATCCATAAGGGCTCTTACTGTGGATGTCTTTGGCATAAACACCTCCTTTTTAAACCAAATATAGCCGTACTATGACCATATTCCAAGGTTAAAAAAACCACAAAAGAAAATGCTAATAACCAGCGAATGTACAAAAATTCACGGCAAGTCAGATGGTCCCCTTTGCCAACATGAAATATCTTTTTTTCTTTTTTATTCCCTTTTCGCTTTTTTTACGTATCTTATGTTTCCGAAGAGTGAAATGGAGTACGGATGTCAACTGAACTGGTTGAAGTAAAATATTTTTATAACGAATACGAAGCACAGATCGCTAAATCCAAACTGGAAGCGCTCGGTATAGATGCGATGATCGTTAAAGATGATGCCGGAGGGATGAATCCGCAGCTACAGCTGACAGAAGGGGTACGTATATTCGTCCGGGAGAGTGACGCAGTAGTTGCCTCGGAGATCCTGGAAGAGACAAACAATATTGATGAATATTTCCCTGGAGAGGTTGATTGATCTATCTATTATACTCATAGGCCCTAGTCGACAAAAGTAAGCACCACCTCCCTGCTTTGCCGCGGACCATCAAATTCACATAAAAATATATTTTGCCAGGTGGAGAGCCCCAGTTTTCCACTGATAATGGGGATAGATTCGGAAGGTCCCACCAATCCCGCTTTTAAATGAGAATCGCCATTACCATCCTGCTGGTCGTGGAGCCAGACACCCCGGGGAATCATTTTCTGAAGCAGATGAATGACATCGGTCTGCACACTCTCATCCCAATTCTCCTGTATCATGATCGCCGCCGTGGCCCCGCGGACGTAGACGTTTACCATTCCCGTTTTCATTTTCAGATCTTTAACTCTCGCTTCAACTTCTTTAGTGATGTCGTAAAGAGCCTCCCGCGAATCGGTTGAAACGGAAATAACCGTTTGGTCCTTTATTGACATGATTTTGCCTTTGCTAATAGCCTGGATGATTCAGGAAACGCAATTTTTGTTGGACTAAAGTCCGGAATTATATGGTGTTCTACTCACCGGCCTAAAGGCCGGTGTTAGTCAGGCTCAGACTATATAAAGCGAAATACTTCTTTTTCGCTTTTGCGGATCTTCTCTCCCTTTTTGTATCCCTTACGGGGGTATCCGAGCGGTGTTATGGCATAGATGATCTCATCTTCTTTGACCTTAAGAGCCTCAAAGAGAACTTCGGGATCGAAAGCGATGA
>QNFP01000544.1 GCA_003645535.1 Gammaproteobacteria bacterium
AGCCAATGCACCACGCGCTACTGGCACCGGGAGTAATCGAAACGGACAGATCCGTACTGCGAATGACGGTTTCGGCTTTTGCCTGGGCAATTAAACCCTGCACTTCCATGGTCGCCCGTTTAACTCGGTTCTTGTCAAAAAAATCAGTAAAAGACGGCCCCGCCATTGCCACCAAAATCGCAACAACCGCAATGGTGATCATCAATTCGATCAGGGTAAAACCATGTTGCTTTTCATGCTTGTCCGGCATGCCGTCGAGTCCTTTTAGTGCTGAATGTTAAATAGAGATCGCGATAAAATATTATCTTTATCCTTAATTATGCCGGCGCTGACGGGCGAGCGGCACGGCTCTACATTAGTGACACGCATCCACATTGAAGTATATAGAAGCATAGTCCGGTTTTAATGCCACTGGTCACTACAATAGAGCCTCTAGTCCTTTTTATACCTTATTGCATCGGTCTCATTAAATACCGCCGCCGACCAATCGCTATTAATAATAGCATCTTACGTCAATTATTGAAGGTTGAATAAACATGTTTCTGCCCCTTACACCCGCTGTACGTCATCTGCAATCCGACACCAATAGCCAACCAGTCGACTCGCCACTAGGCTATCACTCTCGCCCATGCACAGATATTACGGAAATGACAGACGAGAGGACGGTACGCCTTCACAAGAACTTAAGCTTAATTTGTTATATGGCGACCTATTTCATATAGCGTTCGCGCGATCTTCGATCTTAAACCGGCAGGGGGCTTGTTGATACCTGCTTAGGGTACCTGCGACCTGCCCGGAAGGTTTGTGATACCAGGGGCTTTAGGTGGCAACCCGGTCAAACTGATGCACCCACACCAGGTGGTCGTCATCCCATGACATACCCGGGTGCATTTTGGTAATCAGATCTTTGTACATATTGAGGCTCGGGTAGCCTTCGGCCTGGGCATCGGCGTCAGCCATGTCCCCCCAACTCTGTCGATACAGCTCGGTGATCTGGAACGATATACCCTCCAGCTCGAAGGTTTCCCCGGGATAACCATAAACGCCATCGCGGCGCTGCTGGCTTTTGCGGCCTTCGAGCACTGCTGCCACTAATTTGGGCTGCCTGACCAGGCGGTCAATTTCACAGGTTTTTTCGGGGTATTCGGTCATATTTTTTACTACTCTATTGGTTGGTCAAAGGATTTAGCAGCGGCGATTATACGTAATGGCTTAGCGAATGCCATGCAGAACAAATCCGGCGGGCCTGCGGAGCGACGTTATGTAAAAATAATTGCCGATTTTCGCTTTGCTTTGCCACCGTTGGTCAGTAGAATTGCCCGCCTTTTCGACACAGGGGTGATAATGGCTGGTAAAGGGTGGGCAATCTGCTGCAAAGGGGCGGATTACGCGGCCAGGATCACCATGAGACTGCCTATACCATCAGCTTATCTATAAAGAAGGCCGACCAAAAAACACTATGAAACCGACCAAGAAACCTGCCAATCCAAACTTTTCCTCAGGGCCCTGCAGCAAACGCCCCGGTTACGATATACAGGCGCTGGATATTTCCACCCTCGGGCGCTCCCATCGCTGCGCACCCGGGAAAGCTGCGCTGGCACAGGTCTGCTCAGAAACCGCCGCCGTGCTCGGACTTCCCGATGACTATCGCGTAGGGGTGGTGCCGGGTTCTGACACCGGTGCCATGGAGATGGCCATGTGGTCCATGCTCGGCGCACGACCCGTTGATGTTTGTGCCTGGGAATCATTCGGCGAGGGCTGGTTAAGCGATATCACCAAACAGCTCAACATAAAGGATGTCACCGGAGTGACAGCAGATTACGGGCAGTTGCCTGACCTGAGCCTGACCCACGCCGACCACGACATTATTTTTACCTGGAACGGCACTACTTCCGGGGTAAAAGTGCCCGATGGTGACTGGATTGACGACCAGCGCACCGGTTTGACGATATGCGATGCCACATCGGCTGTTTTCGCCATGCCCCTGCCCTGGGATAAACTTGATGTGGTTACCTTTAGCTGGCAGAAAGTTCTCGGTGGCGAAGGCGCGCACGGTATGTTGATCCTTAGCCCCCGTGCCGTAGAGCGACTGGAAAGCTACACACCGCCATGGCCGCTGCCAAAGGTTTTTCGGCTCACCAAGAACAACAAACTTATTGAGGGGATTTTTACCGGGGCGACTATTAATACACCATCAATGCTGGCCGTTGCTGATTATCTCGATGCGCTTGCGTGGGTCAAAGAACTGGGCGGCACACCCGCTATGATTGCAAAATCTGTCAGCAATCTGGCCGTTATCGAAGCTTTTGTAGAACGGCACGAATGGATTGATTTTCTTGCTGAGGATCCTGCCACTCGCTCCAACACCAGTGTTTGCCTAACCCTTGAGCTTGAAGCTGGACAGGTGAAAGAATTAGCCACATTACTGGATCAGCAAGACGTTGCACGCGATATTGGCTCATACCGAGATGCCCCGGCAGGTTTGCGGATCTGGTGTGGGGCAACGGTTGAAAGTAGTGATCTGCGGGCACTCATGCCCTGGATTGAGTGGGCTTACCAGCAGGTATGCAAATAGCAGACTTAATCAGAGGCGCTCTGAGGAAGCTGTATTCGGGGGAAGCT
>QNFP01000545.1 GCA_003645535.1 Gammaproteobacteria bacterium
CCAGGAGGTCGGCCAGGATGTGGTCCTCGACGTCACCCTCGCCACCGGCGTGGTCGTCTACACGCCCGCAGAGGAACCCCTGATCTGGGATTTCGAGACCGACACCGGCGACTGGGAGTTCTGCAACACCCGCGCCCACCACGACCTGGAGCAGGGCGGCGACTGCAGCGGTCAGGGCGGAATCTGGTTCGGGCAGACAGGCTTGGACAATTGCGACGGCGTGGGTTACGGCAACAACTGGAACGAGGCGATCCAGATCACGGTGGCGGTCAACCGCGAGGCGCCGGCCACCCTGAGACTCGACCACCGCAACGGTACCGAGCCGGGCTACGACTACTGCTACGTGGACGTACGCCCGGCAGTGCAGACCGCGCAATGGACTACCCTCGACGCCCTCGACGGCATCCAATCCTGCCGCACGGACGAGTGGACGATCCCGCAGAGTGTCCTGGATGCAGCGCCTGTCCACGCCGACCCGCTGGTCCTGATCCAGGTGCGCCTGCGCCTGGAGAGCGACGGCGCCTGGTCCGGCGAGGACGGCTTTTTTTGTGGGGTCGGCTGGTGGATCGACCATATCGAGATCGATCACCGGACGGTCACCGCGGCGGGCGAGGTGCCTGGCCTGCCAGAAGCGGCGACGCTCGCCCCGGCGACGCCCAATCCGTTCAATCCGTCGACCAATTTATCGTACCGCGTGCCGGCAGGCGCGCGCTCAATCCGTCTGGACGTGTTCGATGAGCGCGGCCGCCTGGTGCGGACGCTGGTGAATGAGCACCCGGGAGCGGGCTGGCAGTCCGTGAACTGGGATGGTCGCGATGGCGCGGGTCGCATGGCCGCCAGCGGCTCGTACTTGGCGCGGCTCGTGGTCGACGGTGTCGTGAGGACGCAAAAATTGGCTCTGTTGAAATAGGTTCGTTCGTTTTTGGTCATCGGCCTGGTCGTTGCATTCGTGGGTATGGAGCGGCCGGGCAATTTGCTGTGGTTTGGGCGGGCTGTTGAGGAGAAACTGTTGGTTCAAGTCCAACCCGGGTAGCCACTCTTTTATCAGCGGAATTTTGTCGCTTGAGAGGCAGGCCAGACGGCCTGCATTTTTTGCGCGTACAGGTCACAGCGCGTTCGAATTTTTGGACACTACGCGACGGAGTGAGCCATCGGTGCTCTCGGTATATTCCGTATTGTTGGGCGCCGGGAAATCGCTACTCAGCCTCAGATGGCTCGGCGTCGTGTGGTTGTTGATCTGCGTTGTCACCGGCCACATGGATTCGGTGGAGACCGTCGATCATCCCCAGGAAGAGGTAGGATACTCGATCGCCCAGCGTACAGAGGTAGAGGTGGATGACGAAGAAAATCGTCAGCGCCCACCCGGTGAGGTAGTGCACCGTGGCGACCACCCAACCCGCGTTCCTACCCGCAATCGTTTCTGGGAGCCACTCCGGGTATAACAACAAGACTCCCGTCACGGCGAGGATCGGAAATATCAGATACATGACCGTCAAGTAGATCAACTGCTGGAGCGGGTTGAATCGGCGTTTCTCTTGCGGGTGGAAGGGGTGCGGCTCGCCACCAAAGACGCCGTGGAGGTAATACCGCACCTGCCGGACAATACCTCGGTACCACGAGTCCGACTTCTTCCAGTAGCTCGCCGCGTTGCCCGTCAGAGCCCCCATTACCACAAACCACAGGAACCAGATCACCATGGCGGCGCCGACCAGGTTGTGGGTGTGGAACGCGGTTTCGAACGACAACAACGGATCCTCGCGTCCCCCGAAGTGAATCCTCATTCCTGTTACCAGGAGCACGACAAAGATAGCGGCATTGCCCCAGTGCCAGCTCCTCACCCACCCGTCGTAGACAGGTGTTGCCTCTACCTCGAATGGTCGCTCGGCCCGCCGGCGGTTGGAAATCCAACGCAGGATGCCGTGGAACAACGCGGCCACGATGGCCAGCGCCGCCACGGCCAGCAACACCGCGTCGACGAGGCGATGGCGCATGGCACCCTTGACATAAGCTTCGTTGAACAAGACTTCGTGCGTAATCCACGTCGTGCGGTTGGGTTCGCCCAAGAACTTGGCGGCCACGGGCGAGTTCCCGTGGTGGCACGACTCGCACCGGCGCTGGGCTTGGTCCTTGGGTAGTATCTCGTGGACGCCGTGGTGGTCGAGGGGGGTGTGGCAGCAGACACACAGGACGATGCGGGCGTGGGTGCTCTTTCTCGGGAGCCACGCGTGGGTGTCGTACAACGAAGGGGACGCCGCGTCCAACCCCGACGCGGCTCGGTAACGCGCGTCGTTGGTGTGGCAGCTTGTGCAGACGCTGTTGGTGAAGTCGACGTAATCGCGCACCGGCAAATCGATGTCGAGGTCGGGCGGTGCGTGCGGGTCGTGGCAGTACGAGCAGCGAAATTCCCCGTCGCCGGCGGATGCGTGGACGCTGAGTTCAAACTGAGACTCGATATCCTCGATTTTCCCGCCGTGGCAGTCCGTGCAGGTCGGGGTCGCGTCGTAATCGATCTCGTGGGGTGTGTTTTCGAATCCGTCGGGTATCGAAGACACGTGGCAATCATCGCAGTCGAGGCCCGCGTGCAATCCGGCGGCAAAAAGCTCCCAGGAGAATGACCA
>QNFP01000546.1 GCA_003645535.1 Gammaproteobacteria bacterium
AGCGGCCAACTTTGGGCTACTGGCAGGATCTGACAAGACACAAAAGCACATCACGATGAGGATCGTGGACGCGGCCATCGAAATGGGCGTCAAGGTCGTCCTGACGCCGGAATGCGGACATACCTATCCCGCCATGCGCTGGGCAGCGGCCGAGCTCTCCGGCAAGCCATTGCCGTTTGAGGTCATGACAGTATCCGAGTACTTCGGCCGACAGGTAATGGACGGCAATCTGAAACTCAAGAAGATTCCGGGCAACAAGGTCGTGACGTTACATGACCCATGCAAAGTCGGTCGCCACGGTGGCGTGTTCGACGAGCCACGTGCAATTATCGAAGAGCTCGGCCTGACATTGAACGAGACAGAGTCGAATCGGGAGGTAAACTTCTGTTGCGGCGGTGGGGCCGGTAATTTCCTGGTGCAATCTGCCGCACCGGTCAGGAAACTCGGGTTCCAGACCAAAATGAAGGAAGTAAACAAGACTGGCGCAGAATCGCTTCTTGTTTCTTGTGGAAGCTGTCGACTCAATTTCGAAGCTGGCAAGCTTAACTCAGGCGAGACCATTGAGATCGACAGCATCGCAGCGCTGGTCGGCGAGAACTTGCCGGACTAATCAAGGAGTATGTCGTGACTGAACTATTTTCCCCGGAATGGATGAACGCCTACAAGGGCTCATGGAATGACCAGCCGAAACTGACGGAGCCGCTGGCCGAGATCAATTTCTCCACGTCCATAGGCTACGGGTTGCTGGATGAAGACAAGCCGCGTGGTGTGCTGGTGGTAGAGAATGGAAAGGCGACCTTCGGCGGTGCGTACGATAACCAGGAAATGAACTGGGATATCAGGGCCAGCTCTGATCTGTGGGATCAATGGATGAAGAGCCCGCCCAATATGACCAAAATCGGCATGGCATATACGATGCGGAAACTGCAGTTCAAACAGGGTGACTTCGCGGCGATGCTAAAAGACCCGCGAATGGCGGGGCCTTTTATCAAAAGCTTCGAAACGATGGCGACAGTATAAAATAGCTGTTGGAGCGAGTCCTGACTCGCGATTGTGCTCGCTCCTACACTCAGCTGCGATGATTCTCAATCCATCGCCCTATCAAATACAATGCTACACCGCTCGCGATTACTCCCAACGTAAAAAACATATGGTGTCCAGCGGACACCTGGTGCCAGAGTGCTTCAGTCGTGCTGTGACTGCCGTCCAGCGTATGGGCCGCAGCGATATCTGTGAGGCCGATCGCCAGCGATATTATTGCAAGTCGTTTCATTACTCTTCCTTTATCTAATTTTTACCTTGACCAGCTCTTCGCCATCGGGATCCGTCACGTGCACCGCACAGGCAATGCAGGGATCGAAGCTGTGAATCGTCCGCAGAATTTCAAGCGGCTGCTTCGGATCATGCAATTGATGCCCAACTAATGCCGCCTCGTATGGCCCAGACTGTCCTTCCGCGTCGCGGGGTCCCGCGTTCCAGGTGCTGGGAACAACCGCCTGGTAGTTGGCGATCTTTTCGTCCTCAATCACAATCCAGTGTGCCAGGCAGCCACGAGGTGCTTCCATGAAGCCGACGCCTTGTGCGTGACGCGGCCAGGACGACGGTTCCCACAAAGCTTCATTGAACGTTTGCGTGTCGCCTGCCTTAATATTTGTTACCAGGTTGTCGTACCAGGTTTGCATGTTATCGGCGACGATTTTGCTCTCGAGTGTACGGGCAGCGGTACGTCCGAGGGTGGAGAACAAAGCGTCGACCGGGACGTCCAGCTTGGAGAGTGTCATGCCGACCAGCTCTTTCGTTTGCTCATGCCCCGAGGCATACAGCATCAGCACGCGCGCTAACGGGCCGACTTCCATCGCATGACCCTTCCATCGCGGTGACTTCATCCAGGAATAGCTCTCGTCAACGTTCAGGTGATCGTACGGCGGTGCCGGGCCAGTGTAGTTCAGCTCGGTCTCGCCTTCATAAGGGTGCAGGCCTTTGTCCTTGCCATCTTTATAGTCGTACCAGGAGTGCGAAACATACTCCTTGATCTCGTCCATCTTGTTGAGATCGACTTCATGTATCGTCGAAAGATCGCGGCCAAGAATCGCACCACGCGGAAACAGGAACGTGGACGGATCATCGATACCGGTTTCAGGGAAGTCGCCAAACGTCAGGAAATTTCCTGTGCCCTCACCCTGTGCGCCCCAGTCCTTGTAGAAACCGGCTATAGCCAGTGTGTCCGGGACATAGACCTGGTCAACGAACGTTTTCATTTGCGTGATGATGTCCTGCACCTTGGACAATCGTTCGGCATTAATGGCGGAATCGGAATTGAGATCAATGGCACATGGCACTCCGCCCACCAGGAAATTGGGATGAGGATTCTTGCCGCCAAAAATTGCGTGTAACTTTGATACCTCGCGCTGCCACTGCAGCGCGTCCAGGTAATGGGATACCGCCATGAGGTTTGCCTCGGGTGGCAACTTATAGGCCGGGTGTCCCCAGTAGCCGTTGGCGAATATGCCCAGCTGGCCGGACTCCACAAAATCTTTGAGCTTCTTCTGCATATCCGAGAAGTAACCGGGTGAACTCCTCGGGTATTTGCTAATGCTCTGCGCCAGCTCCGAGGTG
>QNFP01000547.1 GCA_003645535.1 Gammaproteobacteria bacterium
TATATACGGATTTTGGGACATGGAGTTGCGAAGCAACTCATTTTCACCAGTATTTGCGAATCAACAATTGCCAAGTACATGGTTAGAAGGATCGGGCCCCCGTCTCAAACGTGGCGAACCTTCATCAGAAATCACTTGTCGGATATGGCGGCCGTCGATTTCTTTACCGTTCACACAGCAACGTTCAAAACACTCTACGTTTTTCTGATCCTGTCGCTCGACCGGCGGCGCATTGTTCACTTCAACGTCACGGCCAACCCGACTGCCGCTTGGACGAGTCTGCAGTTGGTCCAGGCGTTTCCGTTCGATACAGCTCCGCGTTATTTGATTCGGGATAGGGATGGAATCTACGGGCATAAAGTCGTCGCCTCTCTGAAGGCTCTGGGCATCGAACAGGTAGTCACCGCACCTCGTTCGCCTTGGCAAAACGGCTACTGCGAACGGATCATCGGCACCATCAGGCGGGAATGCCTGGACCATGTAATCGTTCTGAACGAGAGGCATCTAAGGCGAGTGGTGAAGGAGTACTTGGCCTACTACCACGGGTCGCGGACTCATCTTGGGCTGGAGAAGGAATCACCGGTGCCGCGAGCTATGCAGGCGCAAAACGTCGGGCCCATCGATAGCACACCTATTCTCGGTGGACTGCATCACCGGTACTATCGCGAAGCTGCTTAGTCACCACCGACCAGATTGGCCTGGAGTCGAAGAATTGGTCTGTCCAAGAGTGCTGCCAGGCTAGAAACTCGGTCGGCTCCATGACTTGTCGACGGTCCCAACCCTCCCAATCCCGCCGATGAATCTCGATCCCTAGCTGGAAGGAGAGCCTGCATGTCGTGAGATTCCCCCCGGATGGATTATTTGGTAGGGACGGGGCCCAGCCGTTCCATTTTGTCTAAGGCATTACTTGGCTGAGGATTGAGTGATTTTTGAGTACATAGATAGCACTAACCGGCCATAACTAGTCAACTTAAGTTGACTAGCTCCTATATTGACAAGGAAGAAATGACATGATTAGATTTTCTCGCAAATTCATATTGGATTCATCGCCAATGATTTAAATTGAAAGGAAAAAAATGCTTAAGTTGAAAGCTTTTACGCTAATTTTGGTCTGTTTCATGGTGTCGACGGGATTTGGCCAAAGCGCCACCTCTCTTCCTGATTACACTTTTGATGCTGACCCAGCGCCTGTTTCCCAGGTCTATGGCTTTCTAATGACCGACATGGGGTACAATAACGGACGGATCGCCCCTAATTGGTCCGATGTTGTCCGCCCTTCAAAGCTGCCTGGCGCTGATCAGGAATACGGCGCAGATGGGGAAACCTTTGCCGGTGTTCGTCAATCCAGGTTTGGCTTCAAGTCCTGGGTACCGGTTGGCGACGAACAGATCAAAACAATTTTCGAATGGGATTTGTTTGGTGTCGGTGCCGATGAAGGTCAAACGACGATTCGAATGCGACATGCCTACGCCGAGTATAAGAAGTTTGGCGCGGGCCAATACTTCAGCCCGTTCATGGACGTCGACGTCTTCCCCAACTCCCTCGATTACTGGGGCCCGTCGGGTATGGCCTTTTATCGCAACGTGCATATCCGGTACATGCCCGTGATGGGCAAGAACCATGTGGCCATCGCCCTGGAAAAACCAGGGGGCAGCGGTGACTTGGGTGACTACGGTGAACTCATCAGAGACGCGGGAATTACCAGTCGCTTTCCCATGCCTGATCTTTCCGCCGAATACCGACACACCGGAACCTGGGGTTATGGTGAAATTGCAGGTATCGTGCGTCAAATGAATTGGGATGATACCGATCTGACTGACGGTGACATGTCGGGTGATGCCGTAGGTTGGGGACTCAACCTCAGTACAAACATCAAATTTGGGCCTCCTGGCAGTACTTTGCGTGCCGCCTACATCTTTGGTGAGGGTATCCAGAACTACATGAACGACTCCACTGCAGACGTTGTCCTCATCGACGATCCCGACAACCCCGGTACTCCTGGTGGCACCCAGTTAATTCCCATGTGGGGTTTGACGGTCTTTTATGACCTCGCCTGGAACAGCTCGTTTTCCACAGCTATGGGTTACTCACAACTTTCTCTCGACTACGACGGCACGGCTGCGACCGCCGACACCTTCAATGAAGGCCGGTATGCGCTCATGAACCTGCTGTACACACCCGTGAACAATATAATGTATGGGGTCGAACTTCAGTACGGTGGACGACAAAACTTCGCGGATGGCTGGGACTACGATACGTTCCGTGTCCAATTCTCGTTCAAATACAAGTTTTCTGCAAATCTGGGAGGATAAGTAATGCCAAATCGAATGAAAATTGTCGTCGGAATATTGGCTCTTGTGGCCTATCTGGCTCTGCCTGTCGTAGCACCGGCTGGCGACCTCAAGCCAGCGGACATCGAAAAAGCCCTGGAAAACGCCTACAACAAATATAAAGGCCTTCAGGAAGGTGCCAACGCGGATTATATCCCTGTGCTGGCCAAGGTTGATTCCGACCTGTTCGGCCTCGCCATCGTAACTGTCGATGGTAAGGTTTACCAAGCTGGAGACTTGGAATCCCAGGTCTCGATCCAGTCCATCTCTAAGGTCTTCACCA
>QNFP01000548.1 GCA_003645535.1 Gammaproteobacteria bacterium
AAAGCTGCTGGTATACAGTACAAGACTTCCGAGGATGATTTAACAGTACCCGATAACCTTGAAGACCTGGTTTCGATGTTGGCGGAGATGTTTCCTGACGAAGGCGAAAACCTGGTCGCCTTTATGGAGGATGCCGAAAAAGCGCAGGATGAATATTACCGGTATGCGGATACTTATAATGTAGCAATGACTCCCGAGTTGGTGGCTAAAGCACTGGGGATAGCCGAAGAACAATACCGCCAGGAAAACCCGCATATCTATGACTGGTTATCCTGTTCGGTTGAAAAAAAGTTCAACGAGTATTTTAAAAATAGCGAATTGATAGACATGTTAACCATGCTCATGATCTATCATGGTACGGATCTGGACGTAACGCCTGCACATACACTGTTGCGCAGTTATGGTTACTTCCGGAACGGCAACTATTACTCAAAAGGCGGGGCGCAGCGTTTTGTGAACGCCTTAAGAAAGTTTATCAAAAGACAGGGTGTTGAAGTTCTGTTCAACCATAAAGTGGACGAGATTGTTGTACGGGACAATCGTGTCGCGGGTGTGAGGGCAGCGGGAAAGACGTTTAACAGCCCGGTGGTTGTATCCAGCGCACATGCGTGCAATACCTATCTCCAGTTAGTTGATGGCGCTCACCTTGAAGAGCAGTTCATCCGTTATATTCAAGAGCTGGAGATACCCTACTCTTTGCTTATGGTTTTTCTGGGTGTCGATATGGATTTGTCAGACTATCCGGCGATTATTCATAACCATACTCAAGACGGGGGTTACATGACGCTCATAGCCTCCAATACCGACCCTAAATCGGCTCCCGCGGGTAAAGCCAACGTTGTTCTCTTTGAACTATGTGCTTATGATGATTTTCCACAACGCAGTTCACAGACCTACCTGGAAAAGAAGAAGGCCGCATCTGATGCGTTGATTGCAAAGGCTGAAAAACAAATTCCGGGCCTGCGTGACCATATTGTTGTTGAGGATGCCGCCACACCGCAAACACTGGAGCGGTATAACTTTACGCCTGGAGGAACGGGAGAGGGGCTGGAAGACACCATAAATAATGTCAAACCTTGTTTCAAGTCGCCAATTCAGGGTCTTTACCAGGTGGGGAATTCAGTATTTCCAGGTTCCGGAATGGAGCTTGCGGCTACCTCCGGCATGATATGTGCCAATGATATCTGTAATTGGGGGGTATAGGGGCAGGGGTAGCAACGGCGTGTTGTAAATCGGGTAATTATAGCGCCGAAGCTTCCCCACAGTACGCTAACCGCCCTCAAGATCATCAAGAATCATGTTAGAAAAATAGTGATGCATGGCATCCCAGAATGGTGCGTAGAAATGCTGGCTGTAGACTGGTGATTTTCTCGCTTTTTGTACTGCCTCAGCGATTCGTGCATCCTCCATAAAAGCGCCGTAGAAGCCATCGGCGACACCTCTTCGCTCCTCTACAGCTTCCTCTGCCACGGCAACGTCCGCCTGAAAATGGTAGCAGACGTTTGACTCTGCCACACCCGGGCCTTTTGGCAATACAATCGCTGTTTCAATGAATTGGGACGAGGCAGATACATAGAAGTTGGGATAAAGTGTGCCGAAGGTTTCACCTTCGGGTTCTTTGGCGGGGTCTTTGCCCATGTGAGGGGCTTCTACCGGTGGATAAGTATTCTGGAAGTCCAGGCGGTTGTAGCCCAGGGCCATGAATTTTTCGTCAATGATATTATTAAAACTGCTTATACCGTCGCTCTTTATACGTGGTACTTCTGGCGACGCATTGTACACAGCATGGACAAAATTCTCGTGCAATACGTTGATACAGGCATTCTCAAAAAATGTCTTCCAGTTGGTGTTTACACAGGCGATTGATGTGTACACATTTCCGTTTTTATCGAGACCGGGCTTGCTGCCTGCCAGGTCGTACTCGTCCATTGCCCTGAATAATGGCGCGATATACTGCGCAAAGGGTTCTGGCTGGTCTGACAGGTTAATAAAGAGCGTATTGAGGAATGTTTCGCAGTTAACTGGAATGAGGTCCACCTGCTTGCCGGCAAGGGCATCCAGGTTTCCTTCCTCGGAGCCATCCCAGTAGGGTGTTTTGATCAGTTTTCCCTCAAGGTCATAAGTCCAGCCGTGATAGGGAGTAACAATCTCCTGTAGCGCTTGCGCGGGGTCGATGGCAGCCAGGCAGCCATCGTAGGGGCAGATATTGTGGAAAACCCGCAGTTTGCCATCCTGCCCCCTGACAGCCAGCAGGGGAATGTCGCACACGTCAAAGGGTTTGATATCGCCGGGGCTGCCTATTTCCGACTCGAACTGCGCTGCTATCCAGTGCTTTTTGTAGATATTTTCGATCTCCAGTTGATAAAAGCGATCATCTGTAAATGCACTGGCTGGTAGAGTGAGCGCACTTTCTATGGGCAGGCGAATACTCGAAATCTCCTCGGAACTGAGTAGGTCATTGATTGAGCTTGGCATAATTTTATATCCTGTCGCTGGAAGTTTGTCTGTCTGTGAAAGCTGTTGGAGACTATAAAAAGGATCACCACTGAGATAAATACTGAAATTCTGACCTATAGTTATCGCTGGCCTTATGTGGCATGCTTTTGCAGCCA
>QNFP01000549.1 GCA_003645535.1 Gammaproteobacteria bacterium
GACTATGCTTCAGCTGCCATCGATATCTCTGATGGCGTACTCGCTGACCTTGGTCATATTGTCAGGGCTAGTGGTGTTGGTGGTGAGATTGCGCTGGACTCGCTGCCTCTTTCCAGATCGTTGATAGAGGCAGTGGGCAGAGAGGATGCAATCGCCCTGGCCCTGAGTGCAGGAGACGATTACGAGCTTTGTTTTACAGTGCCGCCAGATAAAGTGGGCGGGCTTGAAGAAAAAATTAGTGAAGGCCTGCTGGTTGCCCAGGCCATCGGCCGCATAGTACCAGGCAGTGGGGTAGATTGTGTGGATGCGGCAGGTCAAGCCATCGATATTGTTGATGTTGGCTACCGTCACTTTTGACAGGGTAGTGGTTACGGGTATGTTGAATAAACTGCCGCAGATGCTTATCACTGTTCTGGGAGATGCCAGGAAATTTCATAGGCGTGCTATTAACAGCGGTTTTTATACTGTTCACCCTGCTCGCACACTGCTTTAGACGGTTATTTGAGGAGTCTTTATGACTGATAGCCATGACCACTGAATTACCATCGTCAAGGCCACCGTCGCTGACTTTTGCTGTCCTTTTAAAGGATCCGGTATTACTACTGGCTTTTGGCTTTGGTAGCGGTTTGTCACCAAAAGCTCCGGGTACGGCGGGATCTCTCGTGGCTTTGTTATGTATGCCCTTGCTGACTATGTTGCCTGGCTGGTGTTACTGGTTGTTATTGCTACTTGCTTTTTGGGTGGGAACGGCTATCTGCAGTTATGCGAACCGGCATCTCGGGGGGCATGATCACCAGGGCATTGTCTGGGATGAATTCGTCGGACTTTGGCTTGCTTTAGCGAGCGTGCCAGCGGTTTGGTCATGGTGGCTGACAGGCTTTCTTCTGTTCCGTTGTTTCGATATATTGAAGCCGTGGCCCATTGGTTTAGTTGATAAAAAAGTTGCTGGTGGTTTTGGTATTATGGTCGATGATTTACTCGCAGGAGTGGGCGCATGGGCAGTGATGGCAGTAATTATGTTAATCGTCTGAATCGCTATTGCCTGATTTTGGCAGCTGCGTTGATGTTGCAACTGATGTTCAGTAGCCAGTTGTGGGCAGACCCGGAGATAATCGCCAGCGGCCTTTTTAAAAACAAGGCTATGTTGACCATTGACGGCAACACGCGCTTATTAAAAGCGGGGGAAACCAGCCCTGAAGGGGTACTGCTGGTCAGTAGCGATAGTAAGCAGGCGGTTATTAAGGTGGCCGGCAAGCAAATGACATTGCAGCTTTCTCAACGCATATCGGCAAGTTTTACGGCGGCTGAATTTGTTGATGTTAAATTGTTGCGTGCCGCAAATGGACATTTTTTTGCCAGCGGAGCAATCAATGGGCGTCCAGCTAAATTTGTAATCGATACTGGCGCTTCGGCGATAGCAATGAACCTTAACGATGCCAGGCGGTTGGGCATTGATATCAGCAAAAGCCCCGTATCTACGGCTAGTACCGCAGGCGGTATTGTTGAAACCTATGTGGTGAACCTCGATAAGGTTAGCGTCGGGGCAATAACTGTACACAATATCGCAGCGACAGTAGTTGATGGTGACTTCCCCGCACAAATACTACTTGGCAATACATTCCTCAGTCGAGTAGAAATGCGTGAAGAAGCAGGAATCATGGTGTTGCGGAAAAAGTTTTAGTTTTCTGGGTCGGTATATTTATTTTATGGGGTAGCGACCTCCTTCATTCGTAACGGTAACGGTAATAGATCAGTGGAGGTGCAATGTCCGGGTTAGCCAAGCGTATTATTCCATGTCTTGATGTGGATGCCGGCCGTGTGGTCAAAGGCGTAAAGTTTGTTGATATTCGTGATGCGGGTGACCCTGTTGAAGTGGCTCGTCGCTACGATGCGGAAGGCGCTGATGAAATTACCTTTCTTGATATAACAGCCAGCCACCAGCAACGCGATATCACTATCCATACTGTGGAAAGTATCGCCAGTGAAGTGTTTATCCCATTAACGGTTGGTGGTGGTGTGCGCACTTTAGAGGATATTCGCGCCTTATTGCGAGCGGGGGCCGATAAGGTCGGAATTAATTCCGCCGCTGTTAAAAACCCCGAATTTGTTAAACAGGCCGCAGACAAGTTTGGCTCACAGTGCATAGTCGTTGCCATTGATGCTAAACGAGCCAATCCGGGTGAAAAACCTGCTCGTTGGGAAATATTTACCCATGGTGGTCGCGAGCCCACGGGGCTCGATGTAGTGACCTGGGCAAAACAAATGCAGGATTACGGTGCAGGCGAGATTTTGTTGACCAGTATGGATCGTGACGGCACAAAAAATGGTTTCGATCTGGCATTAACCAATGCAGTTTGCAGCGCGGTTTCTATCCCGGTGATAGCCTCTGGCGGGGTGGGGACTTTGCAGCATTTAGTCGATGGCGTACAGGTGGGTGGCGCTGATGCGGTACTGGCGGCCAGTATTTTCCACTTTGCTGAATACAGCATTCAGGAAGCTAAAAATTATATGGCCGAAAGAGGCATTGAAGTTCGATAAAACCCACACTCGGGGTGTTGTCGATTAAGATTTGTGGGTGTAACGAGTTTGTGGGTGTAATCGGGCAGCAC
>QNFP01000550.1 GCA_003645535.1 Gammaproteobacteria bacterium
ACCAGAAGCAGTGATAGCCGCTAGCAAACAAATGGGGCGAAAGAAATTACCGTCAAAGAATCGATTAGGATATTGCATGAACGTTGCCTCTTTGTTCCGTGTGGTATGTCATAAAGTAGATTAGTTTATCACGCTAACTATATAAAAACCCACGTACCATCCAAACGGTAATATAGGTCGACAAACGGTTTTTAGTAATATAGCCAAAACACTACGTTCGATTTCACAGATCAGTATCTGCCCATCATTTCAGCCGCTATGGCTATAAATTAAGTCGTGATAGGCCACTGAGCCAGTGGTAACACATCTGAGCAAACTCGATTGAGTATGAGGATCAACATTTGGGTGTGGCGGGCTCAGCGACAGCGTTTAAGCTTTTTAGACGGCCATATAGGACCAATCAACAAACCAGCCATGCTTTTATCTCGGAGGTATAATCGATCTGCAAACACACTACCTGGCCTATCAAAGGTTGCCGACAAGGCACAGGCAACACCTCACCTCCAGGGAATATAGTCATCCCAAAGAAATACTGTCACCTAAACTCTATTGTGCTCTTTTGAGGCGCATGCACAAAATTTTTCGAATACCTCGAGAACTTCAAAGCAAATAACGTCGTAATCTGCTACGCATGTCGATCACCGAGTTGCTCGGCGATCGCAATCAATACTCCCAGCATAAACTGAAGTACACATCACAATTTATCTGTTCTGGGCTCTTTACCTACGCACGGCTTATAAAGGGACCTAAAGCATTACTAATCAATTCGCGCTGTAGCTTTGCCTGAAATTACTGGCTGATCATCCTGGTTGACTGTCACCACATCAAGTTCGACCACCTGATGGCCATCCTCTTCATGTATTTCTGTCACAGTCGCTTTGGCAGTCAGGTCATCACCCGGCCAAACCTGTCGAGTGAAGCGGGCGCTGTATTTAGTCAGACGACCATCACCAACCCAATTGGTCAGCATGACGCCTGTGGCACCCATGGATAACATGCCGTGGGCAAAAACGCCGGGGTAACCCGCTATTTCTTTTGCATACATTTCATCGGTATGTAATGGCATGTAATCGCCGGATGCGCCTGCATACTGAACAATTTGCGTTCGTGACAAATTCTGGGCCACTTGTTGTTCGTGGGAATCACCAACTTTTAATTCACTTGCTTTTAGTGCCATGTCTTTCTCTCCTCAATTCTGTTCTTTAATTCATTTATTAAGCAATCGCTTGTCTAAGGGCAGTAATCCGAACGACAATGCTCCGAGAGCAGTGCGTAGCCCTACTTGGCCCTGAGGCATAGTTTAGAGGCGTAGCTCAGAGGCTTAGTCCTGAGACACAGCTTTGCCAGTCGTCACACCTACTGAGGTGGCTGTGACCACCAGATCACCACTTGAGTCTCGGTATTCGGTGATCACTTCGCTAAATGACATGGTGCCGCCGCGCCGTCCCTCCTTTTCCCAGCTATTGCCGCGCTTTGTGGTTACCGTCAGGTCATCGCCGGGTCGGATTGGCTTGTGATAAACATATTGTTGTTCAGCGTGGAGCATGCGAGCGCTATTATCACCACTGCTCTTCTTATCACCGTCGCTGGCCTTTTTTTCTTTTGGTTTGAGACCTGTAGCTTCTTTACCGGAACCAAACCAGGGTTCGCCGATAACTGGACGCAGGGGGAATTTCGGATCGTATTGGGAGCTGGCCTGTACGAAAGTGGGAGGTGCGACGACGCCGCCAGGCTCCATGCCTTTTGCATATTCAGCATCGTGATAGATCGGGTTGTTATCCCCCACTGAACGGGCAAATAACATGATTTGGCTAGCATCGACTGGAAATTTGAACTCGGCCATTGGCTTCTCCTTTTAAAAAATATGGCTTGCTGTTAAGTGATCTGGATAGATGGCCTTCAGCCACCTCATATTGCTTCATAAATTAGCGAAGTCGCAGAATAAACCACACTTTTGTCAAATTCTACGGCTTTATTTCTATAGCTCGAGGGTCGTGCACTGATCTATCAGCTAACAACGCACGCCACCCTGCTCTCAACGCCAGGGCTCGACCAGTATTTTGGCGTGCTTTTCAGGATCGCCGAGATCGTTGAAAGCGTCTGCGACACCATCAAGTCCAACCTTGCCGGTAATCAGCGGCTCTACATTGACGTTACCCTCAGCAATATTGTGTAGTACGGTGGCAAATTCTTCGCCGCCGTAGCCCAGCACAAACTGAATATTAATTTCTTTACTGATGGCCCGGTAAGGCATGAACTGATCCTCTTCCATGCACAAGCCCACCACCACAATGCGGCAACCCCGGGGAGCACCAACGATCATCTGCTCAATGACGCCGGGTACGCCAACGCATTCAAAATACACGCCCTGGCGAGTTTGTGGGCCTGTGTCAAAGGGATTATCACTAGCACCAGCGCCCTCTATTCGCGCCAGATCACTCCAGGTCTGATAAGGGGAATTCTGGCCCGGATCCACTACCACATCAGCACCCACCTGCTCGGCCAGTTTTCGCCGTGCCGGACTGAAATCTGCGGCGATAATGGGCCCTACACCCTTTAGCTTAAGGGCAGTAATCACTGCCAACCCCACGGGGCCACAACCAAT
>QNFP01000551.1 GCA_003645535.1 Gammaproteobacteria bacterium
ATATAACATCGGAGACGTAGTAGATACTACCGGTCGCCCTACTCATTTTGAGCCCTTGGATGCGAGTGAAATTGATTTTTCTACTGCGGAAAAAGAAGAATTAATGGCTAAAAAGTGGAAGTTTTCTGAAGCTTCAGATGCTATGTTTGATTTATACAATGTTGAATTAACGAAAGGCCCTAAAGCAGACATAGTCAATGCTATTATAGATGCACGGTATCGTGGTAAAGCAGGAGTAGCTGCTATAGAAGCATAGAATAGGATTGCATAATGGCACATTCAAAGATAAGTATATGTAATTTAGCCCTCGCGGCTCTAGGAGCTGATCCAATAAGAGCTTTTGATGAAAATAATAAAAGGGCTCGGATGTGTGATGTATTTTATGATATGTCACGGGATCTATTATTGGCTAAATTCGATTGGCCTTTTGCACGGGTATACGCGTCTTTGAACCAAGTTGATACTACTAGCATGACTGTTCCCGATAATCAATACGTGTGGCAACTCCCTGTAGATTGTATGACGCCTAGAACTATTCAGCAATTAGGCAGTAAAGATAGATGGCGAGTTATGGGAGACAAGATTTATTGTGATTTGTCCGACGAAGTGTACCTATATTACACAAAGAAAATAACTAATCCGTCTTTATTTACAGATACTTATGTAGCTCTATTAACTCTTAGGCTAGCGGTATCTATGGGCCCAGCTATAACTTCTGATAAGAAATTAGTTGAATTACTACAGACTCAGTATAGTATAGCCCAAGCAGAGAGCTGGGAGTCTGATGCGAATATTGGTAACGACTACAGAGCTCATGACGAGGACCCTGAGAATGATACTTTTGTAAGTGCTGACGGGTATGTCAATCCTGATCCTAACGCTGGGAGAACTTGGCCCTCATGAGTGTACATCGGTTAAACCATAGCTTTACAGCGGGGGAGTTATCGCCCTTGATGCATGCTCGTAAAGATTTTGATCGATACAAAAATGGCTGTAGTGTTTTACAGAACATGGTATGCGCTACACAGGGACCTGCTGTTCGGCGTCCTGGTACTATGTATATTCATAACCTAGTAGACTTAGGCATGGATATTGCTGACCCTCAGGTACGAGAAATACCGTTCATATTTAATGAATTACAGGCGTATGCTATGATCTTTTTTATGCATACGGATGGATTCGCTAGAATGGTTTTAGGGGACGGCGATACTTTAGTTATGGGTGGGGGTAGCACACATACTTATGACTCGTCAGTTAAGATACCCTATTTAGGACCGAGCGAGGATCACGCATTTTATTACCCTGCGGACACAGTTAATACTGTGTCAGTTATCCATACGGATATTTCTACTACCCCTGATACTGATACTACTTTAGTACTGAGTGCTGGTTCTGACGGGTATACAATTGCGTATTCTGGTAATACTTGTACGGTTACAACAATAGGTGCTCCGGCTTTGGAAGACGGGGATTATCTAACTATAGCTCTTAATATGACTACAACGGCTATTTTAACTACTGAGGTAGTTACTTTAGTCATGCCAGCTGACTTTAGTATCGAAGATATGGATTGGGCTCAGTCGGCGGATGAGATGCATTTAGCTCAGTCTGGATACGTACCCACTATAATCGTGCGGTATGATGATGACATATGGAAATTAGAGACCAAGGGGTTTATAGATCGTCCTTCCGATTGGTCTGATGTGTATGGATGGCCAGAGACTGTAACATTTCATCAACAACGTATATTGTATGGAGCTAATACTTTACGACGGCAAACTATATGGGGTTCTGAAGCCGGTAATTTCAATGGGTTTACTGCGGGCACTGGAGCGAGTGATGCTTTTACCTTCACTCTGGACAGTGGAACGCAGAATAAGATCCAATGGATGTTATCTAGTAAGACCCTCCATATTGGAACTCTAGGAGATGAGTGGACTGTTACTGGCAATAACCAAGCAGCGTTGACACCAGAAAACATATTAGCCCAGAGACAGACAAAGAACGGTTCTGAAGCAATAACACCTTTACTCGTTGGGTCAACTACGTTATTTATTGAACGTCACGGTCGAGTAATAAATGAATTTGTATACGACTATACGTATGATAATTTTAAGACCTCGGATTTATCTGTACTGTCGCCTCATATAACGGAACATTATTCGATTACTGATTGGTCATATCAGAAAACTCCTGACAGCATAATATGGGCAGTACGGTCAGATGGAATTCTCTTAGGGCTAACATACCAGAGACAGCATAAAGTAGTTGGTTGGCATAGGCATATAACTGATGGGGATTTTAAAGCTGTAACTGTGATCCCTGGGGCTTCAAGAGAAGATGAAGTTTGGGTAGTAGTTAAACGGACTTTAGGTGGAGTTGTAGGATATTTCGTTGAGAAACTAACGGAAATGTTTAAGGGCCTTGAAGCCGTTGATGGTAAGTTTTTGGATAATCATATCGTGTACGATGGTGCGGCTAGCTCTGCGTTATCAGGTTTTGATATTTATGCCAACAATAGTATTAGTATTATAGCTGATGGAACAGTTCATGCTGATGTCGTAGTAAATACTTCTGGAGAGATTGAGCTAGACAATGAATA
>QNFP01000552.1 GCA_003645535.1 Gammaproteobacteria bacterium
CAGTCGTGGGTCGAATCGAGCACAGAAGATAAACGGGAATCGTGGGCGATCAAAGATCCACAAAATACCCGGTTGGGCAAGGTGGCTATTTCGATTGCCAGTAAACATACAGGTGAATCCGGTTTCCTGCTGTTAGATCGCGGCAAGGATGCGTTGTCCTGGAGAACCATCCTCGCCGACGCCGCCGAACAGACGATCGATGCTCAGTATTTTCTTTGGAAAGACGATGATGCCGGCAAGATCATGATGCAACGCCTGTTGGCAGCCGCGCAGCGAGGCGTCCGTGTTCGCGTCCTGGTCGATGATTCCATGACTGAATCTGATCCCGAGTATCTGGCTGTTTTTGGTGCACATCCCAATATCGAATTGCGACTCTACAAGCCGTTTGGTCCGAAAACTAAGTCAGTGGTGCTTCGATGGATTGACTATGCCGCGGACCTGAAGGTGCTAAACCACCGGATGCACAACAAATTGTTTGTGGTCGATGGCAGCGTTGCCGTTGTCGGCGGTCGCAATATTGGCAATGAATATTTCGACTATCCCGGACCAATGGTGTTCCGCAGTCGGGATCTACTCGCAATGGGACCCAATTATCAAGAAAACGGGGACAGCCTTTGACCTATACTGGAATAGCGACTGGACCGTTCCCATTGAGCAAGTTGTGTCTTCCGTCCCCAGCGAGGAATCGGCCGCACAAGCGTGGCAACAGCTCGATCTTTTTGCTGCAGATCAAGCTCATTACCCACCGGGGTTCTATGACAATCCACAGGCGTTCAACCAGGAACTAGCCCGGATTAAACCGGAGTTGTTATGGGGCAAAGCAAAACTCCTGGTTGACGCCATTCCTAAAAAAAATGGCCGACCACAAACCCACCCAGCGCTTGATCGTACGGGTACCACGCTAGGGCACGTTATCGATCAGTCAAAAGATATCATTCATATTCAAAGCGCCTACCTGATCTTGCTGGAGGATGGGCTCAAGACCATCGAGCAGGCAATCTCGCGCGGTGTCAAATTCAAGTTGGCCACTAATTCCATGGCTTCCAACAACCACCTCACGGCCTTCGTGGGTTATCGCAAACAACGTCATAAAATGCTGACTATCGGTGCCGAGTTATACGAAATGCGTCCGGATGCGAAATCGGAACGGGCACTGTTTACTGTTGACCAGATAGCAAAGCACAAAACCAAGTTCGGATTGCATGCCAAGACGATGGTCTTTGATCAAAAAGTTACCTTTGTGGGCTCGTTCAACCTGGATCCGCGTTCCGTCGAATTGAATTCCGAAATGGGTTTTCTGGTCGAGAGTCCGTCGTTGGCTGAGGCGGTTATTACGAGTATCGAAAACGATATTGCGCCTGGCAACAGTTGGCAGGTGATCATGCGGGCCGATGGTAAAATGGCGTGGATCACGACTAAAAATGGCCGGATTATCACCGACACTGAAACCGAACCTATGACCTCAAAAGCACGCCGCATAGAAGCCGATTTACTGACGGTCGTTCCTGACGAAGCGCAGCTCTGATATTAGATGGCGGCAGATAAAGGCATCGAGTGGAGTTAACGATTATTCGGCGTACAACGCTGCATAATCGTCCATTGTGTTAAATCCAGTATCCTTTCTAAAAGGCGGGAAACTTGCTGAATAACCTTAGCGAGGCAGGACGCCAAAGCCTGGTTTAAGGGTAAGAAATGAGCAGTGCCTGCCCCGTGAAATGTTTTGGGTAGAGCCTGTTTTTCCTCGTTAGCTCCTTGTTGAAGTGAGTATTTTTGGAGTGGACTTTTTCGTAGTGAACATTATTTTGAATGAATATTGCGGGTGAATGCCGCAGAGGCCACACAGCCTGATCTTCAGCAGGCCGTTAAACTTCCGATCACATCTATCTATCGTCGCCCCCCACCATGATGTACAGCCCCTCTCTTTACCCCTTCCTTGTGCACTGCTTGCTGCCCAGTATTTGACTGACCTTCCCGGTGCTCCTGGCGCTCGTCCTTTCGCTCTCGCTCCTGTTCTTCACGGCCTAATCGGTTGCGGTTCTCGTCATCATCATAATTCTCGCCCCCATAAACCACCTCAGGTTGATCCGGAGCGGTCGGCTTTTTTGCCGCCTTAGGTGCCGGATCTTGCTCAGCAGGCTTACCCGGCTCCAAATGTACTATAGTAGGTTTCTTAACCTCAATTACCTTCGCGCCAGGGCTGGATTGATCACTAAACTCCACATTCCCCTGTTTATCCTTTGATTGATAGACTTCCTCTGCACTAACCATGAAGCTGGCGGTGACCATGATCGCGAAGATCATTACGTGATTACGGTATTTCATATCCAGTCCCTTTACTCTGCTGTATATAATAGCTTTCTTAATAGTGGCTTTTTTGAAAAAACGAAAGGCGACACCCAGTCGCACTAAGCTATTCGGCCATATATACCTATTTGTTGCAAGGATTCTCGTCACGTAATGTTAGCAACAAATAGAAATGTCCGGTTCTGTAGCAAATAGGTTGTCCGCTTTTGGTTTGATTGTTGGAAGGCTCCCAGAGGTGCCCCCAACCGGTAGTTGGGGGCACCTCTGGGAGCCTTCCAACAATCAAACCAAAAGCG
>QNFP01000553.1 GCA_003645535.1 Gammaproteobacteria bacterium
AACCAGTCTTCAGTCGGATTGACGGTTTCATAAGTCTTTTCCAGCGAGATGTAATAGGCCGCTTCGCATATCATCTTGTGTTGTTGTTCCATTGTTACTTTTATTTTAGAGCTGTTATTGCTGATTTTCTTTGTTGAATTCTTAGCTGTGCTTTTAGTGGCTTTTTTTCTGACAGGTTTTTTGGCTGCGACTTTTTTATTGGCTGTCTTAGCGTTTATCTTAACGGCTTTCTTAACAGCTTTCTTTTTAACGATTTTCTTTTTTTTAGCGACCATGATTTTTTCCAGTAATTTATCTAACGGTTTAATTTATTAGTTCGATTGTAAGGGATTAATTAAGAAACAACTTGTCATAAGTCAAAAATTCCCTTGTACTTATAAATGTTATTTTAAGTCAGCCCGTGCCGGATTTTATTCTCGTCTTCTTGCGATTTAAATTGCAGGAATCTTGGTAAAAATTTATCCCAGTCGATGATGTGTGCGTCCAGCTCTGGGCCATCGACACAGGCATGTTTGCGTATCATCTTGCCTTTTATGATTACTGGTACCATACAGGCACCGCACATGCCGGTCGCGTCGACCATTATAGAGTTGAGGCTCGCCACCGTTTTTACACCGTAGGGTTTGCTGAGATCACTGACCGCACGCATCATCAAGGGTGGGCCGATGGTGACGATCTCGCCGATACTTCGACTGTTGCCGCTGCCATGTTTCATCTTGTCCAGCATTTCTTGTAGAGGGCCTGTAACAAAATCTTTTATGCCGAAACTGCCATCGTTGCTGGTATAGATAACGTCCAATAGGTCAGGGTACTCGCTCTGCAACAGACCGACACGTTTATCCGGTTCGTCCCAGAACTTCATGTCCCTGTTGCGGAAACCCGATATCAAAGTTACGTGATTGCCCATCTTCAGGTGTTCTCGCATAATGGGGTAGACAGGAGGCAATCCGACTCCGCCGGCGGTGAAGACGATCGTCTCGCCATTTTCGTAACGTTGCAGTTGGCTAGGTAAGCCAAGGGGGCCTGCGATGCCGGCAAAGGCATTGCCCACCTGCATCTGGTTGATCTTCATTGAGCTGCTTCCCAGACCTTGTACGACCAGCGTGATGGTGCCTTGCTTTACATCCCAGTCAGCAATTGTCATCGGGACCAGTTCGCCTTTTTCCCATGCCAATACGCGTACAAATTGACCGGCGCGTGCCGCTTTTGCGATGAGAGGGGAGTAGACCACTAACTCTACTACTGCCTCGGCCAGTTCGATCCTCTCGAGGATTCTCTGTGGTGCCTGACCCTGACTGGTATAAGCTTCAGCTGTTTTTACCAGTGATTGTATCTCGCTAGCAGAGAAAGCGATCTCACTGGCTATTTCTTTTGCTGCTGCCATTCCATCGCCTGCTGCCTTGATCGCGGTGGAACCACCGCGGTTGGCATCGCCACCGGCAAAGACATTGTCCATAGAGGTTTCTTGTGAACCTGAACGCACTTCGATGGTTCCCCATTTACTGGTCTTAAGTTCAGGTTCTGCATCTTTGATGATGGGGTTGGAAGCATTACCCAGTGCCATGATGACGAGATCGACCTGTATCTCTTCGGTATCACCTGTGATCATCGGCCGACGACGTCCGGAGGCATCAGCTTCTCCCAATTCCATGACATCGAGGATGGCATGGGTGACAAAATGTGTCTTGTCATTGCCGATAAACTCACGAGGCGCTCGTAGTTGTTTCAGGTCGATGCCTTCTTCTGTGGCATGGTGTAGTTCTTCGACACGTACCGGCATCTCATCCTGGGTGCGGCGGTAGACGATGGTGACATTGCCTCCAAGGCGACGAGCAGTGCGGGCTGCGTCCATGGCGGTGTTACCGCCACCAATTATGATGACCTGTTTGCCTCTGACTTTTGGTAGGGGTGTTTCATAGTCTTCAAGGTGTGCATTCATCAGGTTGACACGGGTAAGGAATTCGTTGGCAGACATGATGCCGTTCATGTGTTCGCCGGGCACATTCATGAATCGAGGCAGACCAGCTCCGGTTCCAATAAAAATCTTCCAGAAGCCTGCACGTTTCAGTGCTTCAAGTGTGGTGGTTTTACCGACGATAAAGTTGGTAACAAATTTACCGCCAAGGATAGTGATCTTCCGCTCGACATCATCGATGAGTTCGTTAGGCAGGCGGAACTCTGGAATGCCATAGCGCAATACACCGCCCAGTTCGTGGAAGGCTTCGAACACAGTTACCGGATAACCTTCTTTTGCTAACAGGTAAGCGTTGATCATTCCAGCGGGGCCCGAACCGACGATTGCAACCGGTGGTTTTTCAGCTTTTGCCCATGGGTTCTCGTGGTCATCGATCGCGAAATCATCATCCGGGTTGAGCTCTTTTTCACTCTGAGGCAGATACCATTCGATCTGTCCGATTTCGATAGGTCGCTTATTTAATGTACATACTCCCTGACACTGAATTTCCTGAGGGCAGACGCGACCGGTGACATTGGGCAGGGGGTTGGATTCTTTAATCAGATCAAATGCCTGTTTGAATTTACCTTCTCCGATCAGGTGCAGCATTTCCGGTATACGAATTTTAACCGGACAACCGCC
>QNFP01000554.1 GCA_003645535.1 Gammaproteobacteria bacterium
AGGGTGCTGTAATATTGAGCCCGCCCTTGCTGTCGCTACCAATCTCAGGCCACAAAAATCCCGTTTTGCGCCGGTCGTCCAGAGGGAAGCTCATCCAGGGGAAGTAGAAAACTGTGGTGTCTTTGACTTTTATTCTGGCGCCTCGGGCAGTGCCTACACCCTCGTCGAGATTCAGCTCGATGTTATCGGCGCTCAGTGCCCAGTCGTCATTTCCGGGTGGGCAGTAACTCAGGTCGCCATCTTCAATGTAAATAAGTCCATCGCCGTCCCGGCGCAGTGACTCTGCGTTGCCGCGAATATGTTGTTGGTGAAGAACGAATTGGCTGCCGGTGACCACGGCCTCGCTATTTCCAGAGGAGAATTCAGCGTGTTCGCCACGCAGTAGCACGCCGGGCTCGCGAATCACAATATTGCCGCTGAGTGTGCCCGATTCAGTTATCCGGTCCAGGGTTGCCTCGTCACCCTGAAGTGTTCGGCTACCCTGCTGGAGCATTACGCCTCCCGATAGCAGGATTTCGCTGGCGCTCATCTCTGTGCTGGTCGCGCTGGCCGTGATGTCTTGCTCTTCGAGGAGTGGGCCCTGGTCAGCACCCGCCAGCGGGTCCATGTAGCGGCCCTTACAGATCTGACATTTCTCATCCTGCAGCTCTTCGGGAACCGCTTCAATTGGTGACCAGTCCAATTGGTTGCTATCCTGTGCCTGCGTGGACAGGGGCAGTGTCAGACACAGGAGAAGCGGTGTCAGGCGCAGTGCAAATTTGGTGAGCTTGGATATCATTACAAGAAAGTTTTGCGTCGCTGTGTTTATTGTTTTCAAAGGACGCAATAATAATGCATCGCCGCGTTCTTGTCCGTGAATATTTATTCTCAGGCACCTGGACATGGCTAATAGAATTAACGACTCAGGAATTTGATCTGCATGACTGCTCGCCCTGTCCCTACTGATTTGTTGCCCTGAGCATTGGCCTCGCTGCCTGAAAGCTCACAGGCTGAGAGCTCTTCGCAAGCTAATGGCGACCTGAAAATAGTAGCAGGCGATGCCAGTAACCGGCGCTATTTTCGCCTGGACAGCGGTGATAGCAGCTATATAGTCGCCGAGGCGCCACCGGCCACGGAGAAAAATGAGGCTTTTGTCGCGGTGCGAAATATTCTGGCGCAGGCGGGTGTGAAGGTACCGCAAATTCACGCGGTTGATCTGGGTCGCGGCTACCTGCTGTTGGAAGACCTCGGTAACTGCAGCCTGCTGCCGGAGCTGAGTAGTGACACCGTCGAAGGCTATTATCAGCACGCTTTCACCCTCCTTGAGGAAATGGCGGCCATTGATATCGGTAACTGGTCCGATGGTTTCTACGATCTCGACCTGCTCAGTGAAGAGCTGGGCCGATTCACCACGTGGTTTGTAGAAGCGCTGTTGGGCTATTCATTGGATGCCGGGGAGCGAGACCTGGTTCAGCGGTTTAACGCTGTGCTCATCGACTCGGCGTTGCAGCAGCCCAGGGTGCTGGTTCACCGGGATTTTCACAGCCGAAACCTGATGGTGCAACCGTCGGGGGAGCTCGCCGTTATTGACTTTCAGGATGCGGTTGTCGGCCCGGTTACCTATGACCTGGTATCCCTGTTGCGGGATTGTTATATACGCTGGCCCACCGGCCAGGTGCAACAATGGGCCCTGGCTTACCACGCCAAAATGCAGAAAAAGGGGCGGTTAACCGATGTAGAGAAGGCTCAATTTCTGTGCTGGTTCGACTGGATGGGCCTACAACGACATATAAAAGTGTTGGGAACTTTCGCCCGCCTGCATCTGCGTGATGGCAAGCCCGGCTACCTTCATGACCTGCCCCTGGTAGTACACTATGTGGAGGAGATTTTGGAAAAATATGCGGGGGAAGTGCCTGTATTTGCTGAGTTCCAGGGCTGGTTTAAAGGGCGGGTATCTCCCTTGATTGCCGGGCAAAACTGGATGAGCAAGGCCCCGGGAAAGAGCACCGGGGGTACACCGGCATGAAAGTGATGTTATTGGCCGCCGGGGTAGGGGAGCGCATGCGCCCCCTCACCAACCACACACCTAAACCCTTGCTTTGTGTGGGCGGAATTCCACTGCTTGAACACCATATTCGCCGCCTGGCAGAGCTTGGGCTCACCGAGCTGGTGATTAATGTCTCGCACCTGGCCAGTCAGATTATGGAGTACTGTGGCGACGGCAGTCGCTGGGGTGTATCCATCGCCTATTCTCCTGAGTCGCAGCCACTTGAGACCGCCGGCGGCATCATTAACGCCCTGCCCCTGTTGGGCGGTTCGCCCTTTATGGTGGTCAACGGTGATGTCTGGACGGAATACCCCTTCGCGCAATTGGCCGCTGTTGACCTGGTGGAGTCTGGCTGCGACGCACATCTGGTGCTGGTAGATAATCCACCACAACATCCCCTGGGTGATTTTTCGCTGAACAGCGAGGGGACCCTGGCTTTAAAAACGCCGGATGCCGTGGGTTATACCTATGCGGGGCTGGGGCTGTACAGCCCGGCCTTTTTTTCCGGGGTAGCAGATGGAAAATTGGCCATGCGGCCTCTGTTGGACAGGGCCATCCCCCAGGGG
>QNFP01000555.1 GCA_003645535.1 Gammaproteobacteria bacterium
AACGCCCCGCAGGAATGACTACAGCCCTCAGGCTGTAAGCATCAATCGCACACAGTCCACCAAAATCAATGACTTAGCACCACCCTGGTGCTAAGTTCCACTAATGAACAGCTATTCGACCCAACAGACTTTGTGAAGCGATTTAGCGCTACGCATGTAAGCGTTGTCAGATTTATCAAATCCAGATCTGTCGAGACATAAAAAAAGCGATCCTCAAATAAGGTTCGCTTTTTCTATTTTCAATTACGAAGCGGCATTGCGCCACTGCCATCTTCGCTGGGTACATCCACCGTATCTGCTATTAACTTTTCTCTTCTGATTCAGCCTCGTCTTCTGACTTAGTTTCCTCTGATTCCGCTGCCTGCTCTGGCTCAGCTTCCTCCGCAGGGCTTTCCTCGCCTGTAGTTTCGGCAGCGGACTCCCCTGCTTCTGTCTCTTTCGGCTCGGCAGTTTCTGGTTCAGGGGCTTTAGGTTCTGGCGCCTTGATAAGATCTTCAGCCAATAATATGGCTACCTTATCGGCCTCATTGATCCAATTCTTATCTGCACCTTTAATGGCGTAACGCCCGGAACGTTTTTGATAAACTGTATATTCGCTTGTCTGTTTAATGACTTTCATCTATATGACTCCTTTGACTACTCGTTGCTTATTTAAAAGTTATGTGAAAAATGATAACTGACCGATTTGCCAGCTATCACTGGTGGAACCTCTTATTGACTCGAAATAAAGTAAATTTCTACCTCATGGACTGTATAACCAGGACAGTCTTACCGAGAAGGACTAACCAGGAAAACCTGACAAATGTGGTCTAGCCAAGCTCGGCTAACACATCATCAGGAATATCGGCATTGGTGTAGACGTTTTGTACGTCGTCGAGATCTTCCATATTGTCCACCAGGGCTATTATCTTCTCCGCACCGTCCTTATCCAGTACGACGGTCGTAGACGCCACCATCGTTACTTCTGCGGAGTCAGGCTCAAAACCCGCCGCTATAAGAGCGTCTTTGGCACTTAGAAAATCTTCCCACGCAGTCAACACATCGATGGAACCGTCATTATTGACCACAACGTCATCAGCGCCCGCTTCAAGCGCGGCTTCCATAATTTGATCTTCATCGCTACCCACCGGGTAGCTTATTTGTCCGGTACGGGTAAACAGGTAGGCCACTGAACCGTCGGTACCCAAATTACCGCCGCGTTTGGTAAAGCCGTGGCGCACATCGGATACGGTACGATTACGATTATCTGTTAAACATTCGACCAATACCGCGACACCGTTAATACCATAGCCTTCGTAAGTGACCTCTTCGTAGTTTTCACCATCCGTATCACCAGCACCGCGCTGAATAGCCTTATCAATGGTGTCCCTTTTCATGTTTGCGCCCAGCGCTTTGTCCACTGCAGCACGCAAACGCGGGTTATCCTCGGGATTGCCACCACCCATTTTGGCTGCGACAACAAGCTCACGAATCAGCTTGGTGAATACCTTGCCTCGCTTGGCATCCTGCGCCGCCTTGCGATGCTTGATATTCGCCCATTTACTGTGACCTGCCATGCTCTCCTCCCAGGGCCTGTTTTTAACTCTATTTACTGGTCGTTCAGCTTTTGATCAGCCACCTTTTCACGTAAACGTATATTAAGTTCGCGTAACTGCTCATTAGACACGGCACCCGGTGCATCAGTCATCAAACACTGTGCGGACTGGGTCTTAGGAAATGCAATCACGTCCCGGATCGACTCCGCATTGACCATTAACATTACGATTCGATCAAGGCCAAATGCCAGCCCGCCGTGAGGTGGACAACCATAGGTAAGTGCGTCCAGTAAAAAGCCAAACTTTTCACGCTGCTCATCTTTGCCGATATTCAATACCTGAAATACCGCTTCCTGCATATCATATTGGTGGATCCTCATTGAGCCACCGCCCAGTTCGGTACCGTTAAGGACAATATCGTAGGCCTGGGACAAAGCCTCACCTGGGTTTTCCATCAGGGCTTCCGGCGAACAGGTGGGCTGCGTGAATGGATGATGCAGTGGCGTCCATGCGCCGTTGTCCATCTCTTCAAACATGGGGAAATCCACCACCCAGAGCGGTGCCCATTCACAGGTATATAAATCCAGGTCGTGACCAAGCTTGCAACGCAGAGCACCAAGTGCTTCGGATACCACCTTGCCACGATCAGCACCAAAGAAAATCAAATCGCCATTTTCCGCAGCCAATCTATCGAGCAATTGCTGGCGCACCTCGAGAGGCAGAAACTTGACAATGGGTGATTGTAAGCCTGCTTCAAGATCCGCCCTGTCGTTGACTTTGATATAAGCAAGACCGCGGGCACCATAGATACCCACAAACTTCGTGTACTCGTCTATTTGCTTGCGAGTCAGCCCATTACCGCCGGGAACTTTTAACGCAGCCACCCGCCCATGAGGGTCGTTGGCTGGGCCAGAAAATACTTTAAAGTCCACATCGGTCATCAGATCCTTGACTTCGATCAGCTCAAGGGGGATGCGCAAATCCGGCTTATCACTGCCGAAGCGCGCTATCGCATCAGCGTGACTCATCATCGGAAAGTCGCCTAACTCTACG
>QNFP01000556.1 GCA_003645535.1 Gammaproteobacteria bacterium
CGCGCGCGCAACAGGGTGCGAACAGGCAGAAAGGGGTAGTGGTGCGCCGCAACATCGGCCAGGGTCGAGAAGGGGGTAACCAGCAACAGGCCGGCCACCTGCTCCGGGAAGGTGGCCGCCAGATAGCTGGCAATGCCGCTGCCCAGGGACTCTCCGATAACAAATATTGGTCGCGAGTCGGCCGCCAATAACGACTTCAGGGCCTGCCCGGCGGTGGCCTTGAAGGCGGCCGCAGACGGCGTGCCCTCCCTCGCGCCATATCCCGGGTATTCGAACAGGAACACCTCCCATTCATCCCCCAGCGCCTGGAAGCCCGCCACAAAATAATCACGGTGCAACGCGTAGCCCGCGTTGCCGTGAAACACCAGCATCCGGTTGCGAGCGTTGCGGCTCCCGGCCGGTTTCCAGCCGACGGCTGATCCGGTGCCATCATGCCAGGTCTTCAGGCCGACTCGCGCAGCTTCTCGCGACAACTCATCGGCCTGCGCCTTGCTGGGGAAATAAATCAAATGGCGCTGCAGGGTGGTGAATATGGTGAGCCCTCCCAGGATGAGCATTACCGGGACGGCCTGCCGCCACCGGTTCATATTATGGTTCGCGCGGCAGATTATCCTGTGTGTCGAACCAGGGTATATGCTCTTCGAAGAATGCGTGTATTTGTGGTTTAAAGTCCTGTGGATTATCGAAGGCGTTGAGGTACAAATCGATCTCGTCATCCCTGCTCACTGTTTCGTATGAGACAGGTGTTGCGCAAATCGCACAGTGGCTGCGCGTAACGCCTGCAGAGGATTCGTACAGCGTCCTGTCGCCACTAAAGCGGACACGATCCGATTTAAAGTTCACGAAGCAGGTAACCGGCGATGCCGTGTGGCGCCGGCAACTGGCGCAGTGGCAATAGGATACCCACTGGGGCTCGCCGTCCGCCTCGAAGCGTAGTTGACCGCATAGACAGTGGCCACTGTGCATATAGTTCACTCCCAAAAAATATGACAGTTACAGGTAAGTACCAGGATGACCAGCTATTTTTGAGATCGAAGCCACCGGTTTGTGGATATGCGGAAGCCTGCCCTGCTTGCGCACGGTGGGCTGAGATCGATTGGGGGATGTTTTATAGTTAAATGTTATAGCATATGCATTAATATACAGAATATTATCTTTAATAATGCCTATTATTATAATATAATTTGTTTTCCTTTGATGGCACTGCTATTAAAAAATACACTCATGAGTCGAAGCGTGGAGCAACATGAACCAAGAAAATTCCCGACCCCTACCGGTTTTTATCACGCTCGCGGTGGTCACCGCATTATTTTCTATTTTTTCAGCAGTACTCATGACAGAGCCGGGACAAAGCCTGAATCTACCTAGAGAATGGGTAGTAGGCTACTTTGCCAGTAGATGGCTGCTTATCATTGTCAACCTGTCACTGTTAGCTGCCTTGTGGTGGCTGAACAACAAGTATCATTTTTGGCGCAATATCTGGATGATTCTGGCGAGCACAGGCGTCATTATTTGTGTTATCGCCGCCAATTTCATGCTGACGGCGCTTTTCCCTGCAGCCCAGTACGGCGCCAACTATGTGACCGTAGCTGAAGCGAACAAGTTATTGCCTGATGATGAAGTTATTTATGCAGTGGAAATAAATGGGGAGACCAAAGGCTACCCCAAGAGACATTTGGAAATCCCCCATATCGCCGGCGCCGAGATCGGTGGTGAAGAAGTTGTCATGACATTTTGCGCACTGAGTAACTTGCCCGTTGTGTACGATCAAAACATTGGCGATGGCCAATCCGACTTAAATATTTTGCTGCAAACGCACAATAATCTGTTGATGGTCGATAGTGCATCGGGAGAACTGATTCAGCAGATCACGGGGCGGACTGAATTTTCTGAGAAGAAAATCAAATCCTACCCCAACACGATGATGTCCTGGAAAAACTTTAAAAAGCTGTATCCGGACGCGGAAGTATTTATATACAAGTTTGATCGAGCGCTGGACAATATTTTGATGGCTGCGTTTGAAGGTCCAATGGTGAATCAGTTCAGTGAAGAGCATGGGCCGATATTTCCGACGCTGGCGATGGAGGACGATAGACTGCCGGCAAAGGAGCAGATTTGGGGCCTGGATGCTGGCGGCGAGCAAGCGGCGTTTACAGGGGCTTTTTTGCGGGCAAATCCCCTTTATCAATTCAGCCTGGGTGGTAGTGAATATGTCATCATCTACAATGCTGAATTTGATGTGGTGAATCTATATGAGCGCTCTATCGATGGTCGCGTGGTCGATGTACAAAGCGTTGATATTCACGGCCAAACCTCAGCGGGAAAACTCGAAAAGAGAGCGCTACACAACGGCGTATTCTGGATGGTCTGGGCACACTGGTTCCCGGAGACGGCAGTTTTCGGTTAGTGCCCCAGATTATAGCGCTATACTGAGATGATCTTGACCATCCCCAGAGGCATTGCACAGCCATGCACGGTTATAGAGTTGCAGATAAAAATTCAAAACACCTGATTACACGATTGTTGATGTTGCTGTCCTTTTGGGTAGTAACTGTCTCCGCCGGTGGTATTAATGACGCCGTTAAA
>QNFP01000557.1 GCA_003645535.1 Gammaproteobacteria bacterium
ATGTTCTTACGCATTTCCGCCTAGGTGAAAAAACCCGCTTATTTAATGTTACTGGGCGAACCCGTCGATCTCCATAACCCGTGGCGCCCGGACATCATCTGCATCCGTGAATTCTACGCGGAAGAACCGGGCATTTACGGCCAAATCGATCGATACCGAAATCAGCCTACTGCCATAAGCAGTCGCGTAGTCTGGATCAACCGCGATATCGGCAACTAGGGTATCCAATACGATTCCTGCCGAAGGGGCGGCATAAACCTTGATATGGCTGAGAGCCCGAATGCCGTCTGGATCGGCGATTAACCCAATGGTAATATTTCCTAGACTCACCGCTCTTGGAATATTGAACTCAACGAATGACAAAGTGTCTCCTGTGTTATCCGCAAAAATAACATTCTCCGCAACTACGGGAGACCCTTTGCTAAACAGGTCTGTGGCAACGGTCGACGGAATAAGCACGCTATTGGTTGTAACAGCGGCTCCCTGGAACAGATCGCCTGCAACGCCCTCGGCGATGCTTCCCAACGTGATCGCTGCATTGGTGGTGGCTGTCGGCAGGAAAACATTCATCCGATAGAATCCTTTTGTCTCTACCTGATGGGTCTGGTCGGTGTAGCTAGACTGCGGCCACTGGATATTCGTTTTTAGCAGAGTAAATGGTTGCAACAGGTCAGGCGACCAGTTCACCGAATAGACCCTTCCCGACACGGAGTTCCAGTCCAGAATATAATCATATCCATCCGGCACGGCAGCTTCCGGTTGCATCTGGAAACTGGGGACGGCCGTGCCATCCGTTGGATTCGTTCCGGCGATGTATTCCTCCCAGTTGCTATATTGGTCCCCGTCAAAATAGACCTCGGGGCCGCTGACAGCGTTGTTGGTTTGCTGCTCCTCCATAAACCAGACCGCTCTCCATGCGTCATAGGCGGCAGGCATCTGGATCACCAAGGTATTGGTCGCGCTGCCTTCATAGATTGGGTCGTTGACGACTCCGATGACCGTATAGCTTTCCGGGCCAACCGGGGCATTCGTCAAGCCATTATAAGTTAGATCAACCGTTAGTCCCGCCGGATCTGTTGCGATGGACACATTTTTGGCGGAGCCATCCCACGTCTGCAATAGATCTCCAAGTACCACGGTGGCAAATCCTGGCAGAACCGCTTTAAGATGATCGTTATTCATCCGAGTGACGATCGCTTCTGTAGTCAGATCGGACTCTATTAGATTAATCACAGATCCATATAGAGTACCGCATTCATTTAAAAGCTGCATCGAGGATGAATAGTCTCCCGCACCGCCATTAACATAGGCAAGTACAGAGGCGGTTTTGGCTCTTATGGCATTCAAATCAGCTATAACACTGGTATTAGAACTACCTGTCCACCAGTTGTTATGGTAATCGTTTTTCAATAAAATATTATCTATACGAAATAATATCGATTCCGCGAGCCTACCGGGAACATAGCGTTCATAATCGCTCATAACATCCTGATCCCAGTAGGATGGATTATAAATCGCCGGCTTACCATTTAGATCAATAACAATATTTTCTCCGTCTTTATAGTAACGCGGGAATTCACTTATGCTTACAATCGTCTTCGGGAAGCTTTCCATGCCAAGCCCCTTACACCACCGGCCAAAATAGTTGTGATTCTCTACGGTTACTTCCCACCACACGCCCATGTAACCGTTATCCGTCCACCTTTTCTGATTGGCCAAATAATTAATTAATTTTTGGATATCCTCAACATCCTGAGCATTGCCACGTCGGCCAATAGCACCTAAGAAATCACCATAACCATAAAAATCACGAGGCGTCTTCCAGATTCCATACCGCTTAAGCCCGGTTTCTTCCGAAACTTCATAGTCTGATCTCAAGGAATTATATCTGTCGCTATACGTTATATCCCCCGTTAACTCATAGGCTCGCCATAGAGACATCATGACCCGCGCACCCCGGCGGTTATCATTAACCAGTCTATCTGCCCATATTTTCATCCAGTTTTTATAATAATCCCGGCGGGTCGTATTATGAAACCGCCCGGGAAGATCATAAAGTTTTGCAAGATAATATGCGGCTGTAACAAATTCATGATAATCCGATGGTTCTCTTCCTCGCGCCCCCCACATGGAAATACGATCATCCAGCATTTGTGTTGAAAACTGCTGTGCCGTCACAGCGTAATCGTCCCCTCCAAACTGATCTTCCTCATTGTCGTATTCACAAAGAATATAAGCTCCTGCCGCCAATCCAGACACGATCTCTTCCATCCAGCCGCTCTCGGCGGCCATAAAACCTGGCATGCCGACTGTGCCTTGGTTTATCATATTGTTTCCGATATTATGAATATGACCTAAACTGGCCGAAGGATCTACTCCCTGAAAACGCTCTAACCAGACCCTCTCGTCTATATTCCCCGATCCTGAATACTCAATATAAACCGATCGATAAGCACCAGACTCCCAATCGACTGTAACCTTTGAAGGAGTCCCCTCCCATATAACCAAAAGGGCGTTCTGATAAGCATTTCCGCTTTTATCTGCATCTTTTGTGTAAATAATCAGATGCTGGTAACTTGG
>QNFP01000558.1 GCA_003645535.1 Gammaproteobacteria bacterium
GGCCCCCATGACAGCCACGAAAATCTGTGCCTCGGTAATTTCACCAGTGTGGCGATTAATGACAGGAATCGTATGCCCGGCATAGTCGATAAACAGCTTCTCACCGGCGCGGTGATTCTGGCGCATGGACAGATCGCGCTTTCCCAGCCAACGCCGGTAATGGTCGCAGAACCAGCTGTAGTTATAGCCAGTGGGGTGTAGGCCCCGGTATTCCTGCCAGAGCAGGAACTTGGTGACGTTCTTTTGCTTCATGTCGGTGAAGACCGTGGTCCAGTCCGGCACGGTACGCTCGGCGGGCATCGGTTTAGGAACTGGGGGGAACAGCAGGCGCTCAAGCCGGCTATCATCCAGGTCGGCGGGCAACGGCCAGGATAATCCGGCCTCATCGGCGCGACGCAGATAATTGCGGACGCAGGGCCTGGATAAACTGCACTGCCGAGCAACTTGCCGCTGGCTTTGATGGCACGCCCATGTCAGGCGCAGGACTTCTTTAATTTTACGCATGGATAACCTATTTGCTGGCATCTGCCCATCCTTTATCTAGAGAAAAAGGGGGCAGAATACGCGGTTAATTATCCTGCGTTGCTGATGTGTTAAATCACCCCGTCAGGGGTGGCAACATTGCTCTGGAATGGGTGGCAACCTTCCCGTGGAATAGGTGGCAACTTTGGCGTGGATTAGGTGGCAATCTTCGTCTGGAATACGCAGCCGCGTAAATAAACACGACAACTATGCTGACAAACGGCGGGTATTCGGCCCTAAAAAAAGGTAGGCTCGAGCCAACAAATAGCATTTCGATAGAAGTCAATGTTGCAAAGAAAAATCCCATTATTACCTAATGTTTTAGCCCACTAATTATTTTTTCTCAATATTCGATGCAACGATATAAACCTTGGCTCTATAGGTTTAAATGATCTTGCGGTAGTTTGAATATGATCTACTTTATTACCACTAGGTACAGAAAATAAACTGAATCCGCAGCCATGCGGGCTCGAGAATTCAATGCCCTGATGTACTTAGGGCCGCCGAGTAGTATATGTGTACCTGGCTACCGTGGGTGGGCTATTACAGTCCAACCCAGTGTAGATATCTACTCATCAAAGCGTGTGTACGCAAGGATATCATTATGAAAACTCTACAAAGAATGAAACTACTCTCTCTGGCGACACTTTGCTCCGTATTTCTTGCTGGGTGTTTCGATATTTCGGGTGGTGGCTGGATGTGGTCAGCGAATGGGCCTGACGCCGGGAAAGCGACGTTTGGCTTTGACTTCTACTGCGAGCCCGATTCCTACAGTGCAGGAGGCCACATGACCTATCATGACCAGGGCGTGACGGTTGATGAATACGAGGGCCAGGGCGCAACCTGGAGAGGAAAACCCAAAAAACTCGCTATCCAGGGTGAGGTTTTTGCCACTCTTGTAACGAAATGTGAAAGTCGTGCGGCTTATTATGCGGGCTATGTCGGCCACTATGAACCTATCCCTCCGAGCATTGGAGAGGGTGGATATTTTGAAGTAACAGCGGACGACAGCGGTGATACAGGACCTGATAAGGACGACTATCTACAAATTACAATATTAACCGGTGTATTTGCAGGTTACACAAACTCCGGGTCGCCCGGCGGTGGCAATATTTCACTACCTGATTGAATTTAGTAATTTCACTGGTAGCCACAGTGGTTAGCAGCTAAAGCCCGGGGCCAGCCCGGGCTCTTTTCTTGAACAGGTGCCATTAATCGTTTTATCTGTTCATCCCGTTATTCGCAAGCTCCCATTCATAGCTCGTAACTTCACTTTGAAAGCCAATGTAATTCTAGCTCTCCTTAACCCATCTTTCAATTTAACTGGCAACGATACCATAAAAAACACTTAGATAGACTTCGGATCAAGCCCGTTACCCTGTGTGTCAACCTGCCCCCATACACTCCCTGCTTGGGATAACATAGATTTCAGGGCAACAGATACTGGACGCACAACATGCCAAAATCAATATCAGAATGGCCTGGCACACAGGTTACACCAGAGCCGGCTTTGGAGAAACGCACGCGCCGCCAGTTCAAGGCCGAGTACAAGTTGCGCATTATCGCTGAAGCCGATGCCTGCAAGCATGGTGAGCTTGGCGCACTGCTGCGCCGTGAAAAGCTCTACAGCAGTCAACTCTCTGAATGGCGGCGAGAATTTTCAGCAAATGGCGTAGCCGGGTTGAGTAAAAGCGCTCCCGGTCCAGCGGCTTCCAGGACGCCGGAGCAACGGCAGATCGAACAGCTTGAGAGAGAAAACAGTCGTTTAAACCGAAGGCTCGAGATAGCCAATGACTGCCTGAATTTGCAAAAAAAACCTTGTCGATACTCGATCGACTGAGCAATGGGAAAGACGCATGAATACTGTGCTCGCCCAGCGTCCTGCCAGGTGACTTTTCACTTACACAAGAGCCAGATTTGGAATAGAAAACGCTTCCCGAAATGTCGGCTTTGTGGTGTGAACGGCCCAATAGCAGCCCCCGACCTGGAGCAGTCAAATGTCCGCTTTCGCTAAAAGCAGACAATCATCCAGATCATATCAGCAGCCACAA
>QNFP01000559.1 GCA_003645535.1 Gammaproteobacteria bacterium
CAGTTTTTGGGAAGGGGTTGATGTACCCGGTGAAGCTTTGGAGCTGGTAATGCTCACAAAACTTCCATTCGAGGTGCCCACCGATCCGGTGGTTAACGCTCGAATGCGGGAGGTGGAGAAAAACGGCGGCAACTCATTTTTTGATTATTCCGTACCCGAAGCCATCATAAAATTCCGCCAGGGTTTTGGTCGCCTGATCCGCTCCGCCGACGACCGGGGGATCGTGATCGTTACCGATACCCGGGTTGCTAAAATGCGTTACGGAAAATCATTTCTTAGCGCTTTACCTAAAAGCCCGGATATTTATCTGAAAGAAGACCAGTTTCTCGATGATCTGAAAACCTGGTTTTCTGAAAACAAATAACCTAAATAATCCGAATTTATTCATTCTTGGCGCGATTATTTTTTGTCATTCCCGAATGTTCTTATCGGGAATCCATAAATCGGTTAAATAAGAAAGAGATTTTGTGTCTCTATTAGGAAAAAATTGAAATCAAGAACGCTAACCCACCCCATAATCCCCTCCCTTATAAAGGGAGGGGAAAGAGACCGATTTATCGGCTCTGGGGAGGGTCTTTTAGATTTCTTTTCTAGTTTTAAGGTTAAATAATGATAATTTTAGATAAACCATATGTGTCCGAGTTTCTGAAAGAGACCATAAGGAAGAACAACATTCCCGTATTGAAAAACCCCACTGCAGTGAAAATGTTTAGGGATTCCGGGTTTGAGCTCATCGATGCGCAGGATGCGCTAAAACAAATTAAAACGGGCGTTAATGGCAAAATTTATTCCAACTCTGAAAATGCCATAAGCTGGATAAAAGATAATCTGGCGGATACAGAATTGCCGGAGAAAATCGATCTGTTTAAAGATAAAGTCTCTTTTCGCCGGCTGACACAACCCCTGTTCAAGGATTATTATTTCAAAGAGATCTCAATCTCTGAATTAGAACATCTGGATATTTCCCGCATACCAAAACCATTCATTATCAAACCGGCGGTTGGATTTTTCAGTATGGTTGTATACAAAATTTCCGAAAATAAGGAGTGGGAATCGGTCAGAAGAAAAATTACAGATGAGATCCGGTCAGTGAGATCACTCTATCCGGCAGAAGTATTCAATGCCGAAAAATTAATTATCGAGCAGTATATCGAAGGTGATGAATATGCCATTGACGCCTATTTTGACAGTGACGGCGAACCGGTAATTCTGAATATTTTGAAGCATCTTTTTGCTTCTGATGAAGACGTGAGTGACCGCGTGTACATTTCTTCAAAGGATATTATAGAGGAAAAATTACAATCCTTCGAATCATTTTTGAGAAAGGTCGGAGACCTGGCGAAGTTGCGAAATTTCCCGCTGCATGCGGAGATACGGGTCGATGATAATAATAATATTCTGCCCATCGAAATCAACCCCATGCGTTTCGGGGGATGGTGTACTACTGCGGATATGACGCATTTTGCTTATGGCTTTAACCCCTATCTCTACTATTTTCATCAGAAAAAACCGGATTGGGATAATATCCTTAAAGATAAAGATGGATTGGTATACAGTGTTATCGTATTGGACAATTCCAGTGGTATCAAAGAGGAGAGAATTGATTCTTTTGATTACCGGAAATTGTCCTCTCATTTTGAACGTCCATTGGAAATAAGACCGGTGGATTTCAACGAGTATCCTCTTTTCGGTTTTGTCTTCACTGAGACCAGAATGGAAAATTTGGCAGAGTTACAGCGGATTTTGCAATCGGACCTGCGGGAATATTTAACCTTAAAATAGATGAGTCAATTTTAAAAAGGGAAAAATCCAATTTGTCATCCTGAACTGCTCACCTACCCTGTAGGCGAGCAGTTCGGAATGACACCAATCTTTTTTCATTCTCCAAGCGAGAAATTTACTATCTTCAGTCATTAATAAATTCCTCACTTGCCTTTGGGATCTCAAAATTCTATTTTGCGATAGTGTGATATTCTTAAAATCATATATTTGTTAAGGGAACGGCAAATTTTATGGAAGACCTGATCCTCTATCATCGTCTGCATTTCGCTTTTACCATCTCATTTCACTACATATTTCCCCAGTTGACCATGGGACTCTCCTTGATCATCGTTCTCTTCAAATGGCGTTATCTAAGAACCGGGGAATCCCGCTATAACCAGGCAGCAAAGTTTTGGGCAAAAATTTTCGCCGTAAATTTTGTCATTGGAGTGGTGACCGGTATTCCCATGGAATTTCAATTTGGGACTAATTGGGCCAAATTCTCGGAGCTGACCGGAAATATCATCGGGCAAACCTTAGCTATGGAAGGGATGTTCTCTTTCTTTCTGGAATCCACCTTTCTCGGCTTGTTTCTCTTTGGTGAAAAACTTTTGGGTAACCGGATGCATTTTGTGGCAGCTTTAATGGTGGCAATAGGTACCCAGGCCAGCGGTCTGTTTATCATCGCTACTAACTCATGGATGCAATACCCGGTGGGGTACGAAGTTCTGGAGAACGGCAGAGTTGTTCTGAAAAATTTCTCCGCTCTGTTTCTTAATCCATGGTGATGGCTGGCCTATTTGAACAACC
>QNFP01000560.1 GCA_003645535.1 Gammaproteobacteria bacterium
AGAAGAATGGCGACGATTGCTGTGCAAGCAATAAATGCAATGCTCAGGAAAATAAAAATAGTTTTTAGTCTACGCATTAGAGCCTTAATGAATTGTGTTTAATACAGAGCCTGCTCAAAAAACTGCTGGTGCATCGAATAACAACCGGGGAGTCACTTCTGCCTTTTTTCTGAACCCAGGAGCAGTGTCTTACCAGAGTCTAAGTCTTACCAAAGTTTATGTCTTGCCAGAACTGCCAAATATACACGCCAGTAAACTAACCGGTCGATTATACCTGCCACTGGTGTAGCCAACTACGTTTAGCCTGCCTTTGTTACTGTCTATTTGAACGCTCTTTCTGCTTAACCGGTACTGTTTAAGCGGAACTGTTCAACCGGTACTGTTTAACCGGTACTGTTTAATCACTAGAATTAGTCCCGAGAGTTATTCAACTGTACTACAATGCCTGAGCTGAATTGACCGGGCTGCAAAAGTCATATTTTCCAGAAAAAAGGAGTCTATACCTTAATGAATGATGAACAAACAACTATTAACTATGGCCCTCTGGCTGGGCTGATTGGTACCTGGCAAGGAGATAAAGGTTTAGATCTGGCACCAGAGCCTGACGGATCTGAAACTAGCCCTTATCACGAAACACTCACCTTCGAACCAATAGGCGACGTCTGCAATGCCGAGCGACAAACACTGACAGTGTTACATTACCGGCAAATCGTGCGCCGTAACTCCAATAATGAGGTATTTCATGATCAAACGGGTTACTGGATGTGGGATGAAGATACAGCGACGGTAGTGCATTCGCTGGTAATTCCCCGCGCGGTCGGTTTACTGGCTGGTGGCCAACATGGCGAAGCGCCAGACAATGGAGCGATCATTCTGGATGTTAGCGCCGGTATCGATAACCCGGACTGGGGCATCGTGCAATCTCCATTTATGCGCGACAACGCAAAAACTGTAGCCTTCACGCTCAGGCTGACACTGGAAAAAGATCGATTAAGCTATTCAGAAACTACTACCCTGGACATATATGGGCGCACTTTTGAGCATACCGATGCAAATGAATTAGTCCGCTGTTAAACCGCTTTAATACCGTCCTTTTATAGCGCCTTTTTTTATGGCATTGGCGCGTTTGTTGCGCTTCAAAAACCTGGGGAAGCTCTGATCAGTGGTCGGAGTCCATTACCTCATCTGGTGCAGGGGCAACCCAGCGCAACCATCCATAGCCAACAAGTCCCGCCACCAGAGAGGCGAAGAGAATACCCATCTTGGCGAGGGTAACCTGCTCTCCATCCCAGGCAAAGGCGAGTTCGGAGATAAAAATAGACATCGTAAAACCTATACCGGCAAGAAAGCCGGCCCCGACAATATGCGATGGTGTGGTTTGCTGAGGCAGTTGACCAAGTCCAAGCTTCCAGGCCAGCAAGACGCAACCGGCAACACCAACCACTTTACCCAGCACAAGGCCCACGGCAATACCAATGGCAACCGGATCAACAACAGCTTCGACAATTGATTCGCTATCCAGAGGTATGGCCGCATTGGCAAGGGCAAAAAGCGGGATAACGATATAGGTCGAGGGGATATGAAACGCGCTTTCCAGTCGTTGCAGAGGGGATATGGTTAGATTAAAGGTGCGTTCCATTTTCCAGGCGAGGCTGCTCTGATGAGGATTATTAATCAATGACGCATCGGTAATCTCGTGCTTGTCAAACTGATCCAGAGCGCCGCGAATCTCGTCACTGAAGTCTTTCGGGCTGTAACGAGCGTAGGCGGGAATAGTCAGTGCACCGATCACCCCGGCAATGGTGGCATGAATCCCTGAACCCTCCATCGCAATCCATAAAAACAGGGCTAACAGAAAATAAGGCAGTGGGTTACGCACACCAATAAGATTAAGCGCCACCATCAACACCGTTATTAACACACCCCCGCCGAGATAAGCCATATTTATACTATCGGTGTAGAACAGTGCAATTACGGTCACCGCCCCCAGGTCATCAACAATGGCCAGAGCAACCAGGAAAGTGAGCAAGCCTCGAGGCACCCGACTACCCAACAGCGCCATTACGCCTACGGCGAAGGCGATATCCGTTGCCATCGGAATTCCCCAACCACTTGCACCCGCCCCCTGCTGATTAAAAAACCAGTAGAAAAGAGCCGGGATTGCCATGCCCCCAATGGCACCGATGATAGGTAATGTCGCATTTTTAATATTAGACAGCTCACCGACAAGCACTTCCCGCTTGATCTCCATACCGACGACAAAAAAGAAAATAGCCATCAGCCCATCGTTTATCCAGTGGTGTAATGAGTGCTTAATCTGCCAGCTGCCGATAAGAACGCCCATATTTACGTGTAACAATTCGTCATAAGCGTCAAGTAATGGTGAGTTGGCTATAATCAACGCCACCACAGCACAGAGCATCAGCAGAATGCCTGTTGTGGTTTGTCGATGAATAAACTCTTCGAAGGGAGTGAGCACCTTCAGGAAGGCTCTCTCCCACGGGGCAAAATAATGGCGTTGATCGCCAGGCATAAAACTACCTCAGGTATCAAGTTCGAGTTTAGGGGTG
>QNFP01000561.1 GCA_003645535.1 Gammaproteobacteria bacterium
CCCCTCGCTCCGGTCTAACGGTGCCTATACCAACAATACTGGCGCGTAAGCTATCGATAACATCGGGCAAGTCTTTCGCAGCCGCACACAAAGAAAATGTAATAGTAATGACGTAAAACGCTAGTCCGACGCAGGTTTTCGTAGTAAAGCCAGTTGCAGAGAAGATATATTTGCTTTGGATCACAATAAGAATACCTTATGAGAATACCTTTACGCGCAATAACATGCGCGGCTTTCGTGGTAAATTACACGATGCATCAAATTACCTAAACAAACCCTCAAACAGACACGCTATGCTCACCACTTGCTATTTTTTGTGCCCATACACTCTTCCCATCAAGTTATTTCCTCACGGTAAGAGCAATAGCAAAACTTCACTTCAAGAGCACCATAACAAACATCGCCTTAATACTACGCTTATATTCCCGACGAAAGCCAATCACCACCCTATAAGCGTGCTATGAGTGATGCTGACCGGGAAGGTATAATGAGCCCGTTGATAAGCCAAGCTAAAGGATTTTTATCGCAATGCCCGTATTGACCCGCCCTTTCACAGAATTCGTAGTAAGCGGGCCTACTCAACTGCCTTGCACAATACCACAATCAGCCGCCACGCCCGGCGATTACGTATAGAGAGTTCACTCATTAATCCTACACATAGGCTTTATAAATGAAAATTTCAGTATTCGGCACTGGCTACGTAGGTTTAGTCACTGGAGCATGTCTGGCTGAAGTTGGCCACGATGTTATCTGTATGGATGTCGACCAAAACAAAATAGAAAACCTAAACAATGGAATTCTACCTATTTGGGAAGCAGGCCTTGAGGACATCGTCAACCGCAACCGCGAGGACGGTCGTCTGCAATTTACCTGTGACGCCGACATCGTGGTAGCGCACGGTTTGATCCAGATCATCGCAGTGGGCACCCCACCAGATGAAGATGGATCAGCTGATTTGCAATATGTACTTAGTGTAGCGAAAACTATCGCCGAACGAATGACCGAACAGCGAATTATCGTCGATAAGTCTACCGTACCGGTTGGCACTGCCGATAAGGTTAAAGCGGAAATACATCGCACCCTGCAGGAACGAGGGCTGCATATTCCCTTCTCAGTGGTATCCAACCCTGAATTTCTTAAAGAGGGGGCTGCAATTAATGACTTTATGAAGCCCGACCGCATTATTATCGGCACAGACTCGGCTGAGGCGGAGGAAATGCTCCGCCAGCTTTACGAGCCCTTTAACCGCCAACACGAACGCACAATTTTTATGGACATCCGTTCTGCCGAGCTAAGCAAATACGCTGCTAATGCTATGCTCGCCACCAAAATAAGCTTTATGAATGAGCTGTCAAACATGGCTGAGTTACTAGGCGCTGATATTGAAGCAGTGCGCAAAGGCATGGGCTCTGACCCGCGTATCGGCTACCACTTTATTTACCCTGGCTGCGGCTATGGCGGCTCCTGCTTCCCTAAGGATGTTAAAGCCCTGGCCAAAACAGCGGAGCAACTGGGTTACGATGCCGTACTGTTAAAGTCTGTCGAAAGCGTTAACGACCAGCAAAAAACTCGGCTTTTTGCCAAGCTCACCCATTATTTTGGCGGCACCGAAAATCTCGCTGGCAAAACTATTGCTCTGTGGGGTCTGTCATTCAAACCAAACACAGACGATATGCGCGAAGCACCCAGCCGAACGTTAATGGAAGCTCTCTGGCAGGCTGGAGCTCATGTTAAAGCGTTCGACCCCGTAGCAATGAAAGAAGCACAGCGCATTTACGCCGACGAAACCAGGCTGCAACTTTGTGAAGATAAATATTCCGCACTAAATGATTGTGATGCTTTGGTGATTTGCACAGAATGGCAACAATTTCGCGCCCCGGACTTCGACGAGATAGCCCTGCGGCTAAACAAAAAGGTTATATTTGATGGTCGCAACCTCTATTCTCCGGAAAGACTGGCCAGCGATGGCTGGGATTATTATGCTATGGGTCGTAGCCAGATCGCCCCGGCGAGAGAGGCGGCATCAACTGCCGTAACGTCAACTGCCGTAGCATCGACAGTTACAACATCAAAAACAGCCTAACTTTTACCATTCAAGACGCCGACCTAAATGAAAATACTTGTTACTGGCACCGCAGGTTTTATTGGTTCTCATCTCGCTCTTAAATTGCTCGAACGGGGCGACGAAGTTATAGGGCTCGATAATATTAATGATTATTACGACCAGCGAGTAAAGTATGGGCGTCTTGAACGTGCGGGAATTTCGCAGAGTGACATCGCCTACAATCACTGCATTGGTAGCACTAAATACCCAAACTACCAATTCATAAAACTTAATCTTGAAGATAGTGAAAATTTAAATGTCCTGTTTGAAGAACAGCAATTCGACGCTGTTTGCAACCTCGCCGCACAGGCAGGCGTCCGCTATAGCCTAACTAACCCGCAGGCCTACATCAGTAGCAATATTGTCGGCTTCACTAACATACTCGAATGCTGCCGACACAATGGTGTAAAAAACCTGAGCTATGCCAGCAGCTCTTCGGTTTACGGTCTTAACGAGGCACAGCC
>QNFP01000562.1 GCA_003645535.1 Gammaproteobacteria bacterium
CCGTTTGTTCGCCCGTATCGGCATCCTGCGCCCAGATACTGAGATTGATCCCGCTCCCTACTTTCATAAATGAACCAGCAACAAAGAGGTCGGCGCCAAGTCTCTTGTGCAACAAGGCGAGCGTGTCCTCGGCAAGAGTCTGCACCGAGTCGATGCCTAGATCCCTTCGGGCACGGGAAATTGCCTCCCCCGAAACGGTTCGTAACTGCCCGCCCGAGGCCAGTTCGGCGCCCAAACTTTCAACAAGGGCGGTTGACAGCCATTGGGCATCCTGATCACCTTTGACGTTTTTGAATCCCAAAACAGCGACTGTCAAACGATCATCCATCGAAGTTGATTGCTGCATAAATACAACCGCAAGCAAAGCGATGATGAGGGCCGCGACACCACCGATGATCAACGGCACGCGCCTTCGTGCTTTCGCAACCGGCGTTCCGCTGCGCGTGACCCGCCAGACCTTTGCCGAATCCGGCGGGCGCTCGAGGGGAGCGAATCCTTCTTCCCCGATTTCATGGACGCGGATCGGTTCATCGACTCCCTTGAAGGCATAAGCGCCGTGCGAACACCAGCTGAGCCGGCTCTCCTTGAGATCGACAGCGGCCCGCTTTGCAAGGTCGTACGCTCCGCGGGTTACCAGGGTCTGGCGTCCCTTGGCGAGCGACATGAGGCGTGCCGCCATCGGTTTTGCGAGACCTTCGACTTCAAGCGGTTTGGCGCCACGGGCAATATCTTCGGGTGTATTTTCACGCACCCAAACCTCGCCGAGGTGGATACCGGCTCGTGCTGCGAGGTCTACTTCTTCGGTTTTGGAGAGTTCGTCGAGCGCCCGGTGATACGCGAGCGAATAACCGAGCGCGTCGATGGGCCGGTCAAAAAGCAGAAGAAAGCCGTCGGTCTTGTCAATTTCCCGGCCGCTGAAACGAGGGAGGAGATCACGGGCTATCCGGTCGTGTAGGCCGAAAATCTCGAAGGCGCGTTTGTCTCCGAGTTCTTCGAGCAGTTTTGTGCTGTTGACCAGATCAGTGATCAGCAGGGTACGGAGAACTGCGCTTCGGTCTTTTTCACTCGTCTGGTCACTCTGCACCATTTCGGCGACCTCCCGCGCAGGATTATAGCGTGCTCACGGCCATTACTCGCATGTTCGTCATCAATGACAATCGAAAACAGAGAATCGTCTCAAGACGACGTATCTTCTGTTGTCTGCAACTTGCCGAACTGCATGACGCACTGGCAGGAATCGTCATTACAAGAACATGCCGCACCAACAGTATAGGCTCGTCCCATGGCACTTGTACCCTGAAATACGGCGGTCAGTTGGCCCTCGCCCTGAGTGACGGGATTCGATGCGTAGGTGCCTGGTCCATCTCCCTCGTAGGCCTCAGAAAACTTCGAGACGAACTTCTGTCTGACGCAGTCGGCAGTCCCCTCCTTAGCACACAGGAATTCGTATTTCAGATCCTTCGGTTTCTCCTCGGCTTCGGTTTCGCCTTCTTCATCCTTGCTGAGATCGATCATCGGCAAGCCGGCGATGATCGCCTTGCCATCGGCGTTCTTACGCAGTTCGAGCTTTCGTCCTGCGTCAGCCAAACTTCGAGAAATCTCGACCGGCACTGGAGTCGGCTCAACGGGTCTGCGGTTTCTCCATGTTTCCGGTGGAATGGGTTTATCGTCTTGCCACAATCCTTTGCGATCCCCCCTCGCCATCATCCCGGCGAGGATCAGCGCTTCATTTTCGGTTTTTCTGGTCCAGGCCATACCAGCGGCGAGCATCTCCTGATTGACGGGCGTCGTGCCGACGCGAATGTGTGCGATGCGGCCAGCAGGTCCTGTTCCAGTGAATACAAGCTCGACCGGCTTGTTGATGACGAGCTCGGAGAGAAACTGCCGAGCCTGTTCGCCAAAAGCCTGGTCAGGTTCCGGCGCATCAATTTCGGCAAGCTGAATCATTTCACGTTGCCCTTCGATTTCGACGATGACGGTATCGCCATCAACAACGTCGACGCAGATTCCACTCGTCATCGACGACGCAGCAATCGCGACGCCAGCCGCCAACACAGCCACAACCCCAGTGATTCTCATATCGCTCCCCCAATAGCCAAATCGTGGCTGATGCCACGAGGCTCGAATTCAATTCTAGCTGAGTTTCTGAGAATAGCTCATCTCAGTTCAAACAGCTCTCGTAGACTTCGAGGTGTTGCATCACAACCTTGGACCATGGAAAAAACCTGCGTGCCCGCTTTGTGGCAGCCCGGCCCAGACTGCGTGCCAGTTCCCCGTCTTTGAGTACTCTGACAGTATTGGTGACCAAAGCGTCAACGTCACGGGGACGAGAAAGCAATCCAGATTCACCATTGACGACGAGTTCTGGTAAGGCGCCGGCTGTTGTGCCGATAACCCCAACTCCGTACGCCATCGCTTCGAGAGCGGCGAGCCCGAAGGTCTCGAACCAGCTTGGGCTGAGCTGAGCCCAGGACGTTTCAAAATAAACGGCCAACTCCTCTTTCGTACACCAGCCGGCGAGGTGAAACCTGTTGCGCTGATTTTTGCTGATTGACTCTTCGAAG
>QNFP01000563.1 GCA_003645535.1 Gammaproteobacteria bacterium
CTGGAAATATACCTCAGGATCCGGATCTGCATCAAAATTAGCCACCGCAGGTATCGCCCTTGGGTTTGATCTAACGGTTGGGGCACCGAGGCTTTCATTGAGTGGGAAGGTTCGCAGGTAGGCGCCCGTGTTACTGTATACATGGCTGGTCATCAGAATTTCAGGAACACCATCCATATCCAGATCAACAACCACCGGTTTGGTTCCCAGTGAATTACTGGTATTCGCAGTTGCCGGGGCATTCTCATTAACTACCAGCAGGTTTCCGTTGTGATCAAAAATAGCGAGATATGGCAGGTTGGACTGAATAAAGGCGACAATAAACTCGGCATCGCCATCACCATCGAGGTCAGCTATAGCAGGTGCAGTAGAGATCAGTAGATGAGGATTGCTTATCTGGGGAATAATATCCGTCTTGCCAATCATTGTTCCCTGGTGGTCAAGGATTGCATAGCGGTTAGCCCGTTCTATCGAAATATCCGACTCGATCAGGATAAATATTTCAATATCCCCATCACCGTCCATATCCGCTGCAGTAATTGGCTGTCGGTGATAAGCTGTAGTACCCACGTTGGGGATAGGGGTAGCAAAGCCGTCACTTTCATATGACCAGAGTATTGTGCAGTCTGGTCGCATTGCTGTGATGTGGTGTTTTGATGCACCACTGGTCTGATATCCACCCGTAAACACAATTTCCGAGAGACCATCGCCATCGAGATCTATTACCAGTGGAACCGCTTCGACTCCACGACGCTCTGCGGGTTGGCAGATCATTTGTGCCCCAAATTCAAAATCATCCTGCTGCATCTCCGGGGTGTATTCAAAGGAACCATCAGTATTGAATACCAGGTTGCCATTAACGGTAGTACTCTGCAATACAGCAGCCAGCGTATCCCCATCCGGATCGGAGTCATTTTCAAGCACACCCGGGGCTGGCACCACCAGGGTTTCACCAATTCTGGCCGTATAAATATCATCCACAGCAACCGGAGCACGGTTAATATTGTTAACCATGACAATAAAACTACCCACATCTACTGCACCGATGGCATCAGTCACCCTGACAGCGACATCATGCGCACCAATCTGTGGCTCATTCGGTGTCCAGTTAATGGCGCCGCTGACTGGGCCAATGGTCATGCCAGAAGGTGCGTTGGCAAATTCAAAGGTCAGTGTATCGCCTACATCTGCATCGCTGGCATTCGCCTGTATTGTTAGCTGGGTATTTATTATTTGTGTCTTATCACCTATGGGAGCCAGTTGCGGTGGCGCATTAGTGGCTGGAGTAGCAAGTGGCTGCGTGACTTCAATGCTAAAACTTTCAGTATCAGATAGGCCGCCCATATCGGTCACCTGGACGGTAATACTATTGCTACCTAACTGATCAATAGTCGGTAACCACTGTAGGTCGCCAGTATCGGCATCAATAGTCATTCCATTAGGTGCCGTGGTCAGACTAAATGTCAATACATCAGCGGTGTCGGGATCAACCGCAAACAATCGAGTAACAAAAATTAGCTCCATCGGGATAATACGGTTACCTGCCGGAATCATGTCTGGCGGATTGTTTGCGACTAAGACTGTGATGCTGACCACAGATGGAGCGCTGCTTAATTTTGAGTCATCGACGACCAGTGTCGCCTGATAAGTACCTGGCACGTCCGGGGTAAAGTCTGGGTTCGCAACATCTGTAGCTGAAAGAGTGGTGTTACTACCAATGGGGCGTGAGAGTGACCACTGGTAGCTGATAACATCACCATCCGGATCACTACTGGTACTACCGTTCAGTTGTACGAGAGTACCTATGGGTACTATATGGGCACTGGCCGTGGCTATAGCTTCCGGTGCCTGGTTTTCGGTGTTAATGACTGCGGTATCGGGATCGCTGTCAATATGGCCATCATTGACCACCAACTGCACTATATACATACCTGGAATATCGGCATTAAAATCTGGGTTAGCAGCACCAGGATCTGATAGTTCTGCCTGACTGCCTAGGGGTTTTGTGGTGATCGACCAGGCGTAGCTTAACTCGTTACCGTCAGCATCTTCTGACAAGCTACCATCCAGGTTAACTGTAGCACCCACTGGCACCATTTGATCGGAGCCTGCATTTGCAATGGGCTGGGTGTTTTCTGTAGTGACTGTGACTGTATCAGGTAACGAGTCTTTATGGCTATCGTTGACAATCAATTGCCCGATATATTTGCCTGGTACATCGATATGAAAGCTGGGGGTTTCGGTTGCTGGATTTATTAATAAGGTATTGCTATTTGCGGGTATGCTAGTCAGTGACCAGCTAAAAGTAAAAGCATCACCATCTACATCGGAAGATAGACTACCATCCAGACTAACCGTATCTCCCACAAAGGGTGCCTGATCAGGTCCGGCATGGGCGATAGGCGCTGAATTTTCTGTTGTGACCGTGACCGTATCTGGAAGCGAGTCAATTTTTGAGTCATTAACTACCAGTGCAGCGGTATAGCTCCCTGGTGTATCAACATCAAAACTGGGCATTATTGTTGTCGGGTTAAATAATATTGCTGAACTGCCAACAGGAGTA
>QNFP01000564.1 GCA_003645535.1 Gammaproteobacteria bacterium
CCAGCAGGTTTTGGCGACCTGTGATTTTTCTCGCCCGCAAGCGCAGAGTGTTTTTGATGCTCTGTAGACCATACTGTAATTGTACATGTTTTTGTTATCGCCGGGAATCCCTGTAACCGCTCACACTCTGTCGGGGTTAATCGGCGCACTGCCATTTCCGTCGCAATAGTCGGCGTCCCTTGTCCTGGTTTCCCGCCACCCGTAGATAATGCCCCGCACACTTGCCCATCACCGCCCTCAAGCCTGAGCTCGTTGCGTGAGTTTTGAGCGAATGCCACGGCCTGCCCTTGTGCCTGATCCAGTGTGTGTGTGACTTCTTCAGCTATACCATGGCCGTTTGCTGTGGTGTTTGCTGTTCGGATTGCTACGGCCGGTACTTTTGATTTATCCAACGTCGGCGTTACATGCTCACTGTAACTATCACCCCGTGATGAACTGTTTTGCCAGCCAAAGGCAATTAGGTCAGTAGCGTCCTTAGCGTCCTTAGCGTCCCGAGATTTCACAGTACTGGCAACACTGTCAATCTCATAATCTCCAAACCCGCGCATTCTGTTTGTGGTTACGAAGTTGTCGCTATCCTCTCTGTGACTGCTGTTAGCGCGGCCTCTAAGACAACGGGCAGCTTCTTCCCCCTTCTCTCTGCTCGGCGCAGGATGCCCTTGCAGGCTTTCGCGCTCAAAAAGTACCGCTGCGGCAGGTCGCCAGTCTCCAAGATATCCGACAACAAACACACGTTTGCGTCTTTGGGCCACACCGAAGTATTGAGCGTCCAACACTCGGTAGGCGAACCCGTACCCGAGCTGGCCCAAGCCCCCGAGAAAGGAACCAAAGTCCCGTCCTCCTCCTGATGACAGGACGCCAGGCACGTTCTCCCAAACCACCCATGTGGGCCGTGTTCTCTGAGCAAGTCTAAGAAATTCGAGCGCGAGGTTGCCACGGTCATCATCCAATCCCTTTCGCAATCCTGCGACCGAGAATGACTGGCAGGGAGTTCCTCCGACAAGAAGGTTAATTGGCTCATAGTCATTTTCTCCGATAGTTGTAAAATCGCCGTGTAACGGTGTATCTGGGTAGTGGTGCTGCAATACTGCGCGTGGGAATGGCTCTATTTCAGATAGAAACGAAGTCTCCCACCCCATCGGCTCCCACGCCACGGTTGCAGCCTCAATGCCGCTGCACACGCTACCGTATCGCACGACGCCCCCACCCATTTTTTACATGGCATTTCACCAGCGAACGCCATTGCCCTGGCACACTATCCAACAACATTATCCGCTTATCCCTGTCCTGCTCTTGTAATATCTGAGCGGCATAGTGTCTCGGGCTAAGTTGTTTTTGCTCAATCATCGCCATTCTGCAGGCCCTGTAGCTGGCTGTATGTGAATTTCAGCATTCGTAACCGTCCGCCAGCTACACCGTAACCAGTCCACTCCAGGCTTTGAATACTGCCTGAAGTCGCCGTTTTTGTGGCTTTGCAATAATCCGGCCCTCACCATTCTCTCCAGTACATGATAAACGGCCTTTGGATCACACTTCATAATCCTGCCAGCCTCTGAAGTACCAAACCGCTCGCCCTCACAATAGGCGCGGCAGTTGAGTAGCTTTTGGCGTCTTGCGTCTGACTCTGCGCAAATCTGCTGCCGGGTTTTGCCTTTTTTGTGGCTCATCCCCAAACCTCTTTTAGCTTGAACTCTTCAGGAACCGCATCTGGTGTACCGTACTTGTGGGCCTCATGGTTGATTGTGTGTAAATATTTTTCTTGAGTGGCTACGTCCACATCAGAATGTTTATCAAAAAGCCCGTCAAGGTTTTTACTTCCTTTTGCCATCCTGCCAATAAACCACATCCATGCTTTGGTCACTTCCGGCGGACAACTGGTTACTGGCGGGGGAAGTGTTTTTTCTTTCCTACCATGCCGCGCACCCATGTTATCAACAATAGACAAAATATCTGCCGGTTTCGGCGCGAACTTGCCAACCTTCGTGTATTCAATCAATGCGCGTTTCAATTGAAACACCGATTTATCACCACATGCCGTCACCCAGAAGCTTGTCTGCATCATACTCAAATCTTTGCCGTAGAATGCCAGTGTCTGCCCAAGGGCATGTACAAAATCATCACGCTCAACTGCGTCCATTATAAATTCTCCGTTAAATCTTGCGCTTGTGCTGCCAATAGGCTGAAGTCTTGAGGTTTCTTGAATTCTGGTCTAGGAGTAATGTCGTCTTCCCAGCGCTGTTGATTTAGATATGTTGACGCATGGGGTATGAAACTTTTCCCCTGCCCGGTACACCAAGCCCCCTGCTGTACCCGAGCAATAAGGTCAGCATGGATTTTATCTATCAGCGCATCATTTGGGTTTAGCTTGCGCCAAGCAGTTATCGCAGCCTGTTTTCCTGCCTTCCGTGGATACCGCTTATAAAACTCATCGGCGTCTGTCCAGCCATCAGGCCAACGGAGGTCAACCATGCTCACCACGACCCCATTAGTAGTGTTTCTTATGGGTGTTTCTATTGGGTGTTTAAGTATAGGTGTTTTGTGTATCGCTGGCGGTACAGGG
>QNFP01000565.1 GCA_003645535.1 Gammaproteobacteria bacterium
CATTTCTTTTGCAGATATCAACGGCCTGACTACCGTTGGTAGCTTCTATGGTTTCAAATTCACGACCCTTGAATATATCCTTGAGAGCCAACCTGATTGTCCTGTCGTCATCAGCGATCAACAAGCGGTGGGCAACCTGGTACTCCTGTGTGTCATTTGAGGTGGTTTTCAGAACATCCTGTTCCAGATCATGGCGAAGAGCAGCGAAATGGTTGATTAAGGTACCGGTATGCAATTCGCACTGTGTTAGCTGGCTATCCTGTGCTAATTGCTCGATTGTTTTTGCTACCCCTACAAGCTGGTGGGCACCAAAATTGGCTGCACTACCCTTTATCGTGTGAGCGAGCTCGCGAACTTGTTTGGCATTTCCCAGAGCAAGCGCTGCTTTCATGGAGTCAATATATACCGGCGTATCCTCTATAAATGCTTCAATCATACGATAAGCCACGTCACCTACGGAGTTGAATAATTCTTCCATAAAAGCTGTATCGTAGTTTTCCGTATCAGGCAGGGTAACATCAGTATTTTTCGGTGAATCTTCTAGGGTCAGTGTGCTTTCCGGTAACCAGTGAGCTAGCTCATCTTCCAGCGCCCCCAGTCTGATTGGCTTGGCCAGGAATCCGTTCATGCCAGCCTGTTCGCATCGTTGTCTCTCTGCGTGTGTGGTATTTGCCGTCATGGCTATAATTGGGATTTTGTTTATTCCTTCGAGCTGTCTAATTTCATTAGTGGCGTCATATCCATCCATCACCGGCATGTTGCAGTCCATCAAAATAAGGTCATATTTATTCTTAAGCACCATTTCTAATGCCCGCTGACCATTAATTGCCAGATCTGCTTTGCAGCCGAGTTTTTGTGCCATTTCCCTGGCTACCTGTTGATTTACTCTATTGTCATCGACAATCAGGATTCTTGTATGGTCAAACCCAACGAGTGAACCAGGGCGTCCTGAGCCGGTAAGTTTTCCTCTTTGTTGTTCTTTTCCAGCAACCAGGTCGTTATAGGAATTAGAAAATAGAGGCTTATCAATAGTAGAGAATTTTAAATCTGCACTTCGTAATGGCTTGAAGGGGTTCGTCAGCACCACTATAGAAGTAGTATTTGTATCTATAAGGTTTTTAAAAATAGATTGGAATTCTGTCAGTTTAAGAAAAAGGATATCCTCATCGATTATGAGGTAGTCAAAGGGTTCAGCATGCTCATATGCATGTTTAAGTGCTTGCGCACCTTCCAGGTAGTCATCCACTACACTCCAGTTCAATTTTTTACGAGCAAATACTTGTTGCGAAAACCGTCTGATTATATGGGCTGAAGATATCAGTAGAACCCTGGCTACCTCATCAGCGCTGGTTTCATCTTTGACCAGCGAAACTGGTGCGGGCTCCCGGGGGCAGGGTAACGTAAACCAGAACTTTGATCCGCTATCCAGGCCACTTTCCAGCCCAATGTCACCACCCATTAGCTCAACAATTTGTTTGCTGATAGTGAGACCTAGTCCGGTCCCAGCATATTCTCGTGTTGTCGAAGCATCGGCCTGAGTAAAGGCTTCAAATATTTTCCCCCGATCTGCTTCGCCAATTCCAATACCGGTGTCAGCCACCTCAAATAATATTAATCCCTGGTCGTCACTTTTGTGACTGACCGTCAGTGAGACCTCACCAACATCGGTAAATTTGATGGCATTGCCAATCAGGTTAATTAAAACTTGCTGAACTCTCGATCTATCGAGTGGGATTGTAGCCGGTATGTCCTCTTCCAGAAAAAACCCTATATCCAGGTTTTTAGCTAAGGCCTGCGAAGCCAGTAATCTTATAACATCTTCAATGAGTTCTTTAAGGTTGGCATCGCTGGTATCAGACACAACCCTGCCCGCATCAATTTTAGAAAAATCGAGTATGTCATCTATGAGGTTTAATAAAGTTTCTCCTGAGTTCCTTGCAACATCGACATACTCAATCTGGCGAGACGAAATTTCAGACTCGGCTAGCAGATCTAGCATGCCTAATACTGCATTCATAGGTGTACGCAATTCGTGTGTAACGTTGGCGGCAAATTCTCCCCGCATGCGTGCATTTTCTACAGCATTGTCGCGAGCGAGCTCCAATTCCTTTTCACGCTTTTCGAGTACGTCCATCATGGTATTGAAGGCGTGCTGCATAACTGTCACATCGGGCTGACCTTTAACTTCAGCCCTGACACCGGTATTGCCTTCTTCCGCCAGCTTCATTTTTTGCGCTAGCCCTTCGATGGGGCGAGTAAGTCTGCGTGAAACTCGCATCAGGATAACTGACACGATAGCAGCTATTAAAAAGGACAGGAAAATATTAGTTTGAATAGACTTGCGCTGTAGCAAAAGCAGTGTTTGCTTACTCATCGATACGGTAACGTAACCTAGCAAAGACTGCTCAGTCGATCCATCTATGGCTGTTATATCTAGATTCTCATCAGCATCCGCCTCCGACATTACAGATAATACGTAAACCCACTCATCATCAAATTCGTAACTTTGCAAATCAGTCGTATTATCAGGCCTTATATAAATATTTCGGCGATCAAA
>QNFP01000566.1 GCA_003645535.1 Gammaproteobacteria bacterium
TTGAAGAGCGAGTGCTTTCAGGCTTCTTATGACTCCAGGCCTCCTGACTTCTGAAAATATACGGATCAGAGTACGCATTGGTGCGCACCCACGGCTGTCCGATTTGATGTATGTCAAAGTGTGGAAAATCAGAGTTCATTGTCGTTTCCTCAGTGAGTACTGGAGTCGTGGCCAGAGGTGTACAATGGACGTTGCTTTCTTCGGTATGACAGTGTTCCTCGTAAACGTTTCATCAACCGTTCGCTTGCGTGCCTCGGTCAGCTCAATGATGCGTCTCCGATGTTTGACGACGTGGAAGGCGTCGTCGGGGCGGGGGTTCTGTTTGTCTTGCCGGCTCTGGTTCAAAGCGGAATCTTCCGCGTCGCGACTAAACTGTACGGCGACATCGGTCCAGCGTTTTATGGCCTGCGCACGACATTTCTCGTGTTACTGTTCATGGCGCTGTGGCGCATCAAAAGTCCCGAGGGTCTCAAAGAGCGCGACCCCGCGTCATTGGGGATTATTCTCGGTCTCGACCGCGCACCCGAAGTCAAGACCGTACGTGGCAAGCTGACTCGCCTTGCTGCGGACCACAAAGCAGAGCAGTTTGGGCAGGAACTCGCTCATATCCGTGTTGAGCAACGCTCAGCCATGATGGGCTTTCTTTATGTAGCCGGACACGTTCGCGCTTACCACGGCAAACGCGAAATCCCCAAGACGCACGTCGCACGAATGCGTATCTCCATGGCGGCCACAGAGGACTACTGGGTGGGAGACGCGGCTGGCGACCCACTCTTCGTCGTCACCGCCGAGGCCAACGCCGGTCTTACAAAAATGCTGCTCCCTGTTCTCGAACAAGTTCGCGAGCTCGTTAAAGAGCGCCGCGTTACCATCGTCTTCGACCGTGGTGGCTGGAAGCTTGAACTCTTCAAACAAATCATCAATGACCTCGGGTTTGACATCCTCACCTACCGCAAGGGAAAGTCACCGCAAATCGATCCTGGTTTGTTCTCCCAACAAGCAGCTGTTATTGATGGTCGCAAAGTCGAGTACCTGCTTCACGACCAAAGGGTAACCTTTCTTGATGGAAAGCTCGAGCTACGCCAAATTACAAGACTCAACAAAGGCAACCACCAGACACAGATTGTCACCAGTCGTTTCGACCTACCCGCTATCGAAATCGCAATGCGCATGTTTGATCGATGGCGACAGGAAAACTACTTCAAGTACATGCGCGAAGAGTTTTCCCTTGACGCCCTTGCTGACTACCAGATTGAGCCCGACGACCCCACACGCACCGTTCCAAACCCAGCCAAACGCGAAATTGCAAAAAAAGTCAAAGCTGAGAAGATGGAAATCAAAGCACTCGAACAGTCGCTCGGTGCATCAGTCATCAAAGCCGAGAGCAACAAACAGCCAGCTCTGACCTCGCTGGCCGACGCCTACAATAAGAACAAAACAAAACTTGCCGCTGTCACCGACAAGCTGGATGCTCTCCTGCAAGAGCGCCGCAAAATTCCAACTCGCGTCGAAATCCACGAACTCTCCAAAGACGCTGTCATCAAACTCGCCACAGAACGCAAGCACTTGACCAATGTCGTCAAGATGATCGCTTACCAAGTTGAAAGTGACCTGCTCACCCAGATCGGCCCCAAATACGCCCGCGTCGACGACGAGGGAAGAACTCTCATCCATGAGATCCTAAACGCCCGCGCAGACATCCGCGTCGCAGACTCTAAGCTCGTCGTCACACTTCATCCTCTCTGCGCCTCACCGTACCGAGGCAGTAGCCCGCATTTGCCAAACCCTCACCGACTCCCAAACCAACTTTCCAGGATCAGATCTGCGCCTCCAATTTGAAATACTTCCCTCGCCAAAAATCGGACTCGCTTTCCCTGGACCCAGGCCGATTCACAATAATCGCAACACGTAGGACCGGACAGCTCTCATTCACCCTAGGTCAGGAGGTCTGGGAGTCCGGATGCATTTAAAATACCTTTCGACCAAAATGGTTGACTGGTCGAAACATGACAGATATAAGTGCAATGTCAATAGGCATTCTGTCGAGAGAGGCACAATTCTTGACGAAATGATAGAGAAAGGAATCGAAGTATGTTTGATCGAGTTCGGCCCTATTATAGAAGTCTAGGCATTTTGATTTTATTTACAATATTAACCAGTTCCGCGGGTGCGCAGGAAAAAGGGGTACCTCCAACCCCCAAAGAGTCCACTCAAGTTTCGGCTACGGATTTTGAGCAGGGCCTTCTTGACAGTCCGGAACTTACACCGGGCAAACCGCTGTCGCTTGCTGAAGCGATTGCGGCTGCAGATGACCGCAATCTGACGCTGAATAGCGCACGTTTGGAAATCGAAAAAGCTGAGGCTCAGCTCAGTCAGGCTTGGGGGCTTGTTATTCCAGTGGCCCAGGGCGGCGTCCAATACATTCGAAACGACCATGAGGATACGTTCAACCTCGGGACCGGCCTCGATCCAATTTTTGAGGGGATTGGTATGCCGACACCGGAGTTGGATGATATGATCCTCCGCCCACAAGACATCCTCGTGGGAAA
>QNFP01000567.1 GCA_003645535.1 Gammaproteobacteria bacterium
AGCGGTTGATTCGATGCGTTGCGGATGGGCTGAATCTGGAGATGATCGTTACTGAGAGCGAATGGAGGGGTTATGAGTGATATTTATGTGGTGGTGATCGAAGATGGCGGCATGGGCGAGGAACTCGTATTGGAAACGGAGACTCAGCACGCCTCACTGGAAAAGGCGCAGGCGAGAGCTGAAAACCTCAAGAGCGCGTACGGCAAGACCCGAATCGCACGTCTCGTGTTCGTTGATCCTGAAAAGCCGGTGATGGGGAAGATCGTGCAGATTGTATCGCACCCAGGAGGTGTGGAGTTCTCAGGCGAGACTATGGCGCTTGACGAGAACGGCGCGCTATGGGAGATGGATTACATGACCAGGACAATAGAAGATGACTCTGTGACTCGCAGCGGATGCGTTAAGTACCCGAGAGGGAGAGTGGAAAGCGCGCCTTTTTGGAATCGAGCCAAAATGAACACCGAGCCGGAATGGCCGGAAGAGTAATTGACGCCTCTCCGTAGATTATACTATATACGTAGTATATAGGTTCGTGCGCGAGACGGCATTCAGGCGAAACGTTTCACGCAGGCGCGTGCGCGGGGGTTATTTGTCTGGCAATTGGATTGCATAAGGAGGACTTATGAAGCGACCACTCACATTCAACCGTTCACGATTCCGCACTCGCATCGGGTACGCGTGGGCGCTCTGGCGTTACGGGATGACGCTGAATGCAGCATGGAGAAATTCAGGCAGGGAGTCTCCTAATCCGATTGATGTATTCAGCGCGATCACAGGCGTCAGGGATTGTGATACTGAATTGATTAGGGAATGGCTCGATGAGGAGGTGCAAGAATGAGCATCACAATCAAAGGGATCATGGACCTGCGTGATGAGATGGTAGGCAAACTCGGATGGCATAACGATATGGTGCTCGTCGTGTCGGCTGATGGCGGCATAAACGAACTGATAGAGATGGCGCGTGCTGAGAATGTGCCTCATCATCACATATCTGAAACTGAGAATAACAGGCGCGCTCTGAATGTCTACGGGATGGATGTTCGGGAATCGGCGACGATGGAGCGCGGGAAGTTCCTTATAATGACTGAGGACGCATTCAAAATGATGGAGCGTTTTCCTATAAAGCACTTCACGTCGGCTGATGAGCTGCGAAGCGGCATAGACAATGCCATGCGGTCGATGAATAAACCAAAGATTCAATAACTGAACGGAAACCCGGACAAAATTTGACGATGTACGGAAAACCGTATAGATTAGAGAGGAGATGGTTACTCCTCTTTTTTTGATGAACCTCCATGATAGACGGTCGTTAAGTGGCCCTCTATGACACATGCGGCGGCAAGACACGAGCCGGAGGGTTATGTAAACGCCCGGCTGGATGGGGAACCGATCACGCAGGACAAGGTCGATGCAAGCTCCATGCTGGAGTTAGCGCGACCGTCACCCACGGGCGCTACTCCAAGATCAAGCGACCCGAAATTAAAGCAGTCATCGAGCAATACCAAACAGATCCCGACCCACTCAATCTCCTCCCTGAACTCGCGTTCCTACGTTCCGTACTCCACAACTACGTGGACGGGAACGGGATGCCTCCGGACCCTGAAACGACCTCTAAGCTACTTGCCGAGATATCGCGTATCGTCGCCCGGATCGAAAAAGTGAAGAGCGACAACCACGTCACCCGCGCGGACCTCTGCCGCATCATGCAGGAGATGGGTCGAACCGTGGATCGCTACGTTGACGACAACTCCACCAAAGAGAAGATTAGAGATGACTGGCTCAGCATTCGACTGTGAATTCTCGCCGGTTGAGTCTTCGCCCTTCGCCGAAGGTATGAGCCTCGCTGTCTCCGAGATGGGATGTGAGGACACGTTAGAGCCGCTCTGGATACCGCAGCCGAAACAGGTTGACGCGATCGAGTCAGAGGCCGACGTTCTATTCTTCGGCGGCTCGGCAGGTGGGTCGAAGACTGACACCGGCATCGGCGTTGCATTCCTCAACCACCAAAAGTCGATCATCTTCCGACGTGAATTCCCGCAACTCAAAGACGTGATCAGCCGAGTCAAAGAGATCGCCGGCGAGCGCGGCAGGTTCAACGGACAATCGAACACGATGCTCGTAGATGGTAAACGCACGATCGAGATGGGCGCCGTGCAGTACGAAGGTGATGTATCCAAGTATAAAGGCCGACCGCACGACCTCAAGTTCTTCGATGAGGTGTCCGACTTCACCGAGACGCAGGTTCGCTTTCTAATGGCGTGGAACCGATCTGCTACACCGGGCCAAAGATGCCGCGTGATAATGGCAGGCAACCCACCAACAACAGCCGAGGGCCAGTGGATCATTCAATACTTCGGCCCATGGCTCGATCCCGATTACTCCAACCCGGCGCTACCCGGCGAGCTCCGATGGTTCGCCCGTCTCGACGACGAAGATGTCGAGGTCGATGGACCGGATCACTTCGAGTATGACGGCGAGACGATGGAGCCGCACAGCCGGACATTCATTCCGGCGTCACTCTCAGATAACAAATACCTCTC
>QNFP01000568.1 GCA_003645535.1 Gammaproteobacteria bacterium
CAGTTTGGGTCAAAGAAAGGATCTATTGGAAAATATTTGGCAGATGGGAGTTGAAATATCCATACTTACCCTGGCAGCTATGCTGGGAAGTGTGATTGTGGCTAAAATTGTTTATCAAATATTTTATCTTCGGCAGACAAATGAGAAATAGCTTAGGGCTTTTTGCTGTCTTTATCATCGGTACATTAATTTCTGTCTATTCAGGTCTGGATTTTCTGTTGGTCATCACTGACTATTCCGATATGGTTTTAATCGCATTACTTTTTACAATAAGTCTCAGCATCGGAAGAGATCCTCATATAAACGATATTAAAAAAATTACCGGCATAAAAGTACTTTTGGCTCCAATTTCGGTTATCGTGGGGTCATATATTGGTGTGATTCTCGTGGGGAATATGATCCCACATATCTCTTTCTTTGATTCCCTGGCGATTGCTTCTGGTTTTGGTTATTACTCTTTATCCAGTGTGATCATTGCTGATGTAAAAGGAGAGGCTCTCGGTATTTTGGCTTTGGTATCTAATCTCATGCGGGAGATGATTACCATATTATCCGCGCCTTTGATCGCAAAATTATTTAATAAACTGGCACCCATAGCTGCTGGTGGAGCTACTTCGATGGATACCGCACTGCCGGTGATTATACGCTATTCAGGAAAAGAATTTATGTTGATTGCCATAATCAATGGGTTGGTATTAACCCTTTTGGTCCCCGTTTTGGTTGGGATATTTGTACAATTTTAGACGGGAGTTACCTTGTCTCTAATTATGATCGGAGAGTTAAGCGCGCTGCTTACCGCAGTATTTTGGGCTGTTACCGCCTTATCTTTCGAAAAAGCTTCACGGGCATTCGGATCTTTTTTTGTAAACGTCATCAGGCTGATTATTGCCAATATCTTATTATTCACGACAATCTGGTTATTCAATCTCGACTTTGTCATCAGCAGCGAGCAGCAATCCTATCTGATTTTTAGTGGTATTGTGGGTCTGGTAATTGGTGATGGTTTTTTATTCAAAGCTTTTCAGACCATCGGCGCCGGGATCAGCATGATAATTATGTCGTTGGCTCCGGTTTTTGCTTCAATATTGGCACTGTGGTATTTGAATGAACAACTATTGCCTTTGGATGTAGTAGGAATAACGGTCACTATTGCCGGTATAATCATTGTTGTTCTTGAGAAAAACAGTAACTATGTCTCCCGGCGGACTCATTTATGGCTGGGTATCAGCGCAGCCCTGATTGGCGCTATTGGTCAGGCAGTTGGCCTGGTGCTGGCAAAATTGGCATTTCAAACCGGTTATATAAATGGATTTGTGGCCACCGTTTATCGCATTGCCGCAGCAAGTGTTCTAATGTTACCAGTTTTTATTTTTCTATACCGGAAAAGAAAACCACTGGATATGATTAAAAATAATAAACCGGGATTCAGGTATTTGTTAGTAGGTGGTTTTTTTGGCCCGTACCTGGGAATTACTGCAAGCCTGGTAGCAATTACATATGCAGATGTTGGTGTTGCATCTACGATTATGGCCACTGTACCGATAGTGATCTTGCCAATATCTTATTTCTGGTTCAAAGAAAAGATAACCTTGCGAACATTTATTGGTGCTGTACTAGCGGTAGTTGGTGTGGGTATTCTCTTTTCTGGTTGATTCGTCAAAATTTGTTTATTAATATCAAATTATAACGTAATATGCGTTTTATCATTTATTATTAATCCGAATTGGGGAAAAGATGGAAGCGACAATCTGGCATAATCCACGGTGCAGGAAATCCAGAGAGGGATTTAAATTTTTAGAAGAAAATGGTGTTCAATTGAATGTCTATCACTACCTGGAAAATTTCCCTACAGAAAATGAGATCAAAGATCTGCTTGAACAAATGGGTGCTGTTCCAAGGGACATACTAAGGAAAGGTGAAAAGGAATTCAAAGATTTGGGATTGAAGGATCAAAACCTCCCGGATGATACATTACTAAAAGCAATGAGCAGTCATCCAAAATTAATAGAACGGCCTATCGTTATCGCTGGGAATAAAGCTACTTTGGGACGTCCTCTGGAAAATCTGGTTGCCTTTTTTGAGCAAAACATAAAAGAATGATTGAAAGATCTAACTCTTAATTCTAATTCGTCCATCCAGGATGAATGAGTCCTGACCATCATGATTAACACTCAGTGGATTGATGTCCATTTCTTCAATTTCATCAAAATGTATTGCGAGTGCTCCCAGTTTACTAATTACTTCTGCCAGCCAGGGTTTATGCACCGGTATGTTACCTCTTATACCTTCGACAATTTTCTTGAATTTTAATTGTTCAATTAGATAAAGGGCTTCTTCGGTGTTAATTGTTGCCGGCCAGAAGACAACATCTTTAATGACTTCTACGAATATCCCTCCCAAACCCAGCATAAGCATTTTACCGTAGTTTGCATCATTGAAAATGCCCATGGCTATTTCTGTTCCGCCGGGTATCATCTCCTGAATAAACATACCCTCGATATCCCTGGTAACTTCGTATGCAGAATCCGTGATCTCGTTC
>QNFP01000569.1 GCA_003645535.1 Gammaproteobacteria bacterium
AAATCTTCCCTTGATCGACGACGGGCTGGAGACTGAGGTGAAAGAAGGCCAATCGGCATTTCTGTGGAGGTTCTACCGCAGATTCTATTTCAATTCGTACAGCGGTCTTGGATTGAGTATTGCTCTCTCAATCGTTCAATCTTTGCTTGTATTGTTGATTGCCTATCTTATTCGGCACCTTCTCGATAATGTACTTCCGGAGGAAAATCTCAACCTTCTGTTCTTAATGGGCGCTGGTATTGTACTCCTCTATTTCACGAACAGTGCGGTTGCCCTCGGAGGCCGCTATTGGGTACTCAAGAGTGTTCGTTCCGGCACACAAAGGCTCCGTACGGAATTGTTGAAGAAATACTACAGCCTCTCTCGTTCAGTTTATTGCAGACTGGATATGGGCATAGTTCATGCCCGGCTCGTGGAAGACACCGCCTGGTTGAATACGATGACTGACGCATTGATTGCGAAGCTCTTTCCATCAACAATCATCTGCGTCACGCTGGCTACGCTTCTGATTTTTCTCAACCACATGCTATTTCTGATTATTTTCAGTGTAACTCCAATCCTGATGCTGACAAATAGTCTGGTCAACAAAAGGCTCGGCGGATCTCGTGACGAATACCGTCGGGCAGATCATCTTTTCAGCAAGGGCATGTTGTTCGCCTTGCAAATGATAGACCTTACAAAAATTCAGACTGCTGAAACCTTCGAAACAAAACGGCAGGCGGAGAATATCCAACGGTTGAGTCAAACGGGCACTTCCTTTTTCTGGCTACAGGCCGTTTATCATGAGGTCCAAGGGAGCATTGTCACCACTTCGGGCATTCTCATCCTCCTGGTTGGTGGTTGGTCTGTCTCAAGAGGAACAATGACGATTGGAGAATTGCTTTCTTTTTATGTCGTTGTCGGTTTGTTGTCGAAATATTTAAACGTTATCTGGACGTCGATCCCACACATTGTTTCCGGACAACGCTCATTAACGTCTTTGTATGAATTCTTGGAAAAATCTGACATTCCCGTGTACTCGGGCAGAAAACGAATTCCCTTTGGCGGGGAGATTACTTTTAAAAAGGTCAGTTTCAACTATGGGGACCGTTCGGTGCTTGAAGAGATTGATCTTGAGATTTCCCCTAACACAACCGTCGCTTTTTTTGGGCCCAATGGCGCAGGAAAAACGACAATCGCATATCTGATCATGGGGCTCTATCGACCTTTATCCGGGCAGGTATTGGCTGATGGACATTCTTATGATGAATTGGACATCATGCACCTGCGGAGCCAAATGAGTATGGTGACGCAAGACCCAACCTTCTTCCATGGCACCCTGATCGAAAATATTTCTTATGGGTGCCCTGATGCTCATATTGATGATGTCGTCAGGGCTGCACGTTTGGCCGCCGCGCACAACTTCATTCAGGAACTCCCACGAGGATATCGAACAACTGTTGGGGATAGAGGCGTTTTGTTGTCCGGCGGCCAGCGGCAACGTGTTGCACTGGCCAGAGCTCTGCTACGGCGGCCCAGGCTTCTGCTGCTCGATGAGCCGACCAACCACCTTGACCTTGATTCGGTCCGGCAGTTGATGGGAAACCTCAAGACCATAGACTTCCGACCGTCCGTTCTCATAATTACTCATGATCGTGATGTCCTCCGAGAGGCCGACCACGTATATCAACTCGATAAAGGAAGAATACTCACGGGAAGGGATTCGTAAATGAGGGTTTTTGGGATCTGATTCGAACGTATTGGCTGAGAAAGCCGCTGAGGGAATTTTCTTGGAGATTAAGGAAAATATGTCCGGTTATTCAAAGGATTGTTGGCCGACTACCGAACAGTCTCTGCTATTGCGCGCCGCTCTTCTTAAAGGACCAGCCGCAATTGATGCTTGGGAACAGTGGGCTGAACTCGTCGATTTTAATGATATTGATTATGGCTCTCAACGCCTACTTCCCCTCCTTTACCGAAATTTGGTCGACCATTCGATTCAAAGTCCTCTTATGGCACGGTACAAGGGATTCTATCGCCGTTTCTGGATGAGCAATCAGGTGTTGTTCGATCGGACCAAGTCTGTCCTGTCGACCTTGCACGATGCGGGTATCGAAGCTCTTCTTCTCAAGGGCGCCGCCCTTGTTATCAACGAAAAGCTCAGCTACGGCCTGCGCCCTATGGATGATATTGATTTCCTGGTTCGGGAGAATGTCGCCCAGGAGGCGTACACCATAATTCTTGAGCTGGGCTGGCAGCCAAAATTACAGCCTCTGCGGGATTTTGACCCACTGGATCATGCGGCGCCATTTGATGATGGGAAGGGGCACAGCATTGATTTGCATTGGCGTTCTTTAGCTCATGACCTGAACGGGAGCCTGGGAATGGGCTATTGGGAACGATCTTCTGAGGCCGAATTTGGCGGGATTCCCATTCGGGTCATGGGAGCAACCGATCAACTCATTCACACTTGTATCCATGGTATTCACTGGAATCCTGTACCACCGATTCGATGGATTTCAGATTCTATTATGATTCTTCGCAATTCCGAGT
>QNFP01000570.1 GCA_003645535.1 Gammaproteobacteria bacterium
CCTCGACATCACCCAGGTGCCATTTACCAAACAGGGCGGTCTTATACCCCGAGTCTGATAGCAATTCCGGCAACGTGTACTCCCAGGGTGCCATACCGTAAGGCAATCCGTAGGTCACGCGGTGTGTACCTGAGCGTATCGGTAGACGTCCTGTCATAATGGCCGAGCGTGTTGGTACGCACTGGTTTTCCACATTGAAATTGGTCATGCGCAGACCTTCCTGAGCCAGCGCATCGATCCGCGGTGTAGGTATAGACCCTCCTTGGATTCGGATGTCTGCCCACCCCCAGTTATCGACAAGGATATAGACGATGTTAGGTTTGTCCTGCGCGAGAGCAATGCTATTGCCCCAAAAACAGGCTAGCGATACAAGCACTACATATAGGGTCTTCATGATGAGGATACCTTTTGGGTTTGAGAGCAGGTTTGTAGAAGAGCATACAGCGAGAAGGGTATTGTGTTAACCACTTTATTCTCAGTGATGGGTTTTCCGGGCGAGTTCGCGGTATTGCTTTGGCGAATTGCCGGTCAGGTTTTTAAAGGAGCGATCAAAGGCACTGGTTTCAGAGTACCCCAAACGCAGGGCAATCTCACTGATATTTGAGTTGGTTTCCGCCAGGGCTTTCTTTGCAGCCTCTGCCGTAACCTGAATTCGCAATTCCTGGAATGATGTGCCCAGCTTACTCAAGTGCCGAGTCAAACTACGCCGTGACATAAACAGTCGCTCCGCGGTGGTATTTGCGGTGCAATCCTCTGATCCCAGGCTCTGGGCGATATGGTAACAAACTCGCGAAATCATATTGTTTTGGTCAAGAATACTTTTTTGCAATTCATCCACATGATTACGTAAAACCTCCAACAGATATGGGTCGGCATTACTGATTTTGGCATCCAGGTCTTCGTTATTAATCCAAATCGCGGTAACAGGTTGATCAAACAATACTTCTGTGCCGAAGAATGTGTGGAATTTTTCAAGCTGTGCTGGCGTGGCATGTGGAAAGTGCACTCGTTCGGGATGCCACTGAGCCCCCAAGTGTCGCCGAATAAAACAAACGAGCATCCCCATGGCCATCTCCATGTCCTGCGTGGTATCCGCCGAGGCATGTTGGAAGACACGATACTCGAGGCGGCTGTCGCGAGCCCCTTCGATAAAGGCAATGGCCACCCCCTGGGAAATAGTTTGGTCATAACGATCCAGATACTGGCAGCATTCTTTTAAGCTGGAACTGTGGTGTATCATATAGGTGCCGCCACCAAAGGAGGCCAGATCAACCTCTCTGGCGAGGTGTATCCCCAGGTATCGGTCGCCAATCCGCTCAGCCACCCAATTGAATAGCCTGATATAACTTTCCATGGGGAGCGCATCCCAATCAGGCTCGGCTTCCTCCGGTGCTACCAGTAACTCTCGCATTTCTTCAGGGGCAATGCCTCTCTCCATGGCGGCGTCAACCAACCATTTCATCCGAACTAATGGATTGTTGTCTGAGTGCGGCATTTGCGGAAAGGCCTCTAAATACAAAGATAGTCCTCTATCGTTAACCTTGCGTCCTCAATTGTCAATCATTTGAAATTCTCTTGCGTCATCCTTGACACCGCGCTCAAAGTCCAGGCAGGTGGTGTCTGGTTAGCGTACTGAACAGAAACCAAAGATGAGCTATCAAAGTTGGAGCGAGAGGAGAAAGCAATGATTCACAGAGAGGCATCTAATAAAACCCTAATAGCCAGTGCTCTGGTGTTGGCTGCGGCGGGAACTGTTAGCGCCGTTCAGGCAGTTGAAATTGAAGAGGTGTTGATAACTGCACAGAAGCGCACAGAAAGTTTGCAGGATGTACCAATATCCGTTTCCGCTCTGAGCTCGGGTGACCTGGAAGGCCTACAACTGCGTACCAGCTCGGAAATTGCAGCACAAGTGCCTAATATGCAGATCTCCACGCCACTGGGTGATGGCTTCCCGGTTGTTTCGCTGCGCGGTATTTCCATGAGCGATTTTTCACTCAACCAATCCAGCCCGGTTGCGATCTATGTCGACGAAGTCTACAAGGGCAACCCGGCTCTACAGGGTGTGCAACTGTATGACCTGGAACGCGTAGAGGTACTGCGCGGCCCCCAGGGTACGCTCTACGGGAAGAACACTACGGGTGGCGCCGTAAACTTTATTACCCAACGTGCCGGTTTTGAGCAGGAAGCTTATATTACCGCTGGTGTCGGAACATACAGCCGCAAGGAACTTCAGGGCGCTTTCCAAACGGTGCTGATTGACGATGCACTTGCGATGCGCGTTGCAGGTACCTGGGTGGAATCGGATGGATGGAAAGAAAATAAAATACCCGGTATCGACGATGCCAACGCCATTGATGAATGGGGCGGCCGCATCTCCTTCGCCTATACACCACGTGATGAGCTGGAATTCCTGCTGCGTGTATCTTCCAGCGATTCATCACCAGTCAACTATGGCATTACCGCTGAACCGGGTCCCTCTGGCGTCGGCAACTTTATGTATGAGCTATTTGATATCGCCGGCGAATTAGC
>QNFP01000571.1 GCA_003645535.1 Gammaproteobacteria bacterium
GCGCCGGTGAGACTTTGAACCTCGTCTCCATCAACCTTGCCCATGGTCGTAAAGACAGCCTGAATCAATGGCTGGTCAGTGCCGACAAGACGCGCAGCAACCTTGATGACATCGCGGCATTTCTTATTCGTGTCAATGCCGATGTGGTGGCACTGCAGGAAGCCGATGATTCCTCTGCATGGAGCGGTGGCTTTGACCATGTGGCCTACCTGGCCAAAAAAGCTGGGTTTCACTACTATGTATACACGGAGCATGCGCAGATCACCATGGGTAACTACGGCACGGCTATAATGTCACGTTGGCCCATAGAAGAGGCGATTGGCCTGACCTTTGCCGATTCTCCGCCTACCACTAACAAGGGGTTAACGCTGGCGCAAATACGTTGGCGCAATCCGGATACACAGGATATGCCGCAACTTATAGATATCGTATCGGTGCACCTTGATTTTTCCCGCAAGTCGGTTCGTAAAGGGCAGGTTGATGAAATGGCGGAGTTGATTACTCCGCGTAATAATCCACTGGTTATAATGGGCGACTTTAACAGCGAGTTGTTGGCAAAAAAATATACCGTGGATAGCTTTGCCGAGTCTTCATCCATGCACGTTTACGATGCTGAAAATGAAGACCTGAGTACCTACAAGGACAAACGCCTGGATTGGATACTGCTCAGCCGGGACAATGAGTTCAACAGCTACCGTACAGAGGCGGAGGTGTTGTCAGACCACCGGGCGGTTGTTGCCAATATTAAGTTGTCTGGATCAGTTGGAGTGGAAGCACAGTGATATTCCTCAAGAAAATTGAACTTGCCCTGGCAATTGCACTGATAGCAGCGTTGAGCGCCTGTGCAGGAACGCCCGCTCAACCACCCTGCGATGCAAATCGCCTCAACATCCAGGATTGCCCTCCGGCCAACGCGGTAGTGGATGAGACAGTTGCAAAGCAGCAGGCGCAGCGTCGCTGGCACAAACCCAATGAACTGGGCTTTGACCCTATTGAAATAGGCTTGAAAAAGGAGGCGCCAGTCCAGCGGGCCCAAATGCGGATTATTGGCAGCAGCTATGACCACTCAGTGCGCTCCCTGGCTGCCAAAATCTGGTTGATAGATCATGCGCAGCACACGGTTGATGCGATCTATTATATTTTCAAACGCGACATGGTTGGTTATGCCGTGCTGGGAGCCCTGTGCGAGGCGGTCCAGCGGGGTGTGGATGTACGGCTTATGGTCGACTCACTCGGCTCTGTGAATATCAGCCACTCCGAAATGAAGGCACTGTCGAACTGCGCGATTGACGGTGGCTTTGTAAAAAATGCCAAAGGGGAAGTGACCACGACCAAGGCACGGGCCCAGGTCGTGGTTTTTAACGCTGTTTCGAAAGTATTCGTTAACTACAATCGGCGCTCCCATGACAAGGTGCTGGTGATTGATGGTGCCTACCCGACAAAGGCTTGGGCGATGACCGGCGGGCGCAATATTTCCCTGGATTATTACGGCCTTTCAGCCGACGGCAGCCCTGATCCAACAGCCTACAAGGACATGGAAATACTACTGCGGCCTGCAAAGGGTGTGGGCGAAAGTGCAGAGGAGTCCATTGGTCTGCTCACTGAGCACTATTACAGTATTTTGTTTTCCCACAATCGCAACAAACAGTTATCCAGCACTCTGGCTTATCAGGGGCAGCGCGACAAATTCAAGAGTGAGTTAGCCACCTTGCGCGGTATTTCCGATTTCGATACAGCCTATCGGGAGATGCCGGAGTATCTGGCAGACTTAAAGCAAGGGGACGCACGCCTGGCGCATGAATTGGTTAATCTCACCAATGTCGACGTGGTGAATGCCTACGACAGCAACCGCGAGCGCAATCCAAACTCCATTATGGGGCTGCTCAATAGTATTGAGCCTGGCACCGGTGTTATACGTATTGTATCGCCCTACCTGTTTATCGGGCGCTATGAGCGCACAGATGGCACGGTTTACAAGGATGGGAAAGACAACCTGCTTACATGGCTGGAAAAGTACCCGGAGAGTCGAGTTGAAATTGTTACCAACTCCGTATTAACAAGCGACAACCCTTTTGCACAGTCTATGATCGACATGGATACGGCGCCGAGATTGTTGCTGAACAAGGAGCAGAAAAAGCAATGGCGCGATAGAAAACTGGCCAACAGCGAATACAATGTTGAGCTGCTGACCTCGCCCCTGTGGCAGCAGATGGTGAACAATCCACAAGTTAAAATTTACCAGACCGGGAGGAATGATTCAGTGCTGTTGGGGGGTGATACTTACTATGGAAAGCTGCATGCCAAGTTTGTATTACTGGGTGAAATGGGGGGGTTTGTCGGTACTAGCAATTTCGATTACCGCTCTATTTTGTACAACAACGAGGTGGGCTATTTTTTCGATAGTGAGCCCCTGGCAAAAGATCTGCTGCAAGAGTTTGAAACCTTAAAGTCGCAATCTTTATTATGGGGCACACCGGAGTGGCTTGAGATGCGAAAGCAGCTTTTAAGCATAGGTGGATCGAAAGCCAA
>QNFP01000572.1 GCA_003645535.1 Gammaproteobacteria bacterium
AACCCAGAAGAACGCAAAGAAGAAGAAGGCCGCTATATATTACATGCTCTTAGGCCTGACGAATTTGATTTAGTAGTAGATCAAGTAACGGGCGAACCGATTATCTTTATTTTAAATTATCCTGATATAACGGTTACGCAAAACGCGGGTAAAAGCGACGGCTTTGAACAAACCATTAAAGAAAGCCAGAGTGATACAAGCGCGACTACTAAAGTTTATTCTATGTGGTCTAAAGATAAGTTCGCAAAGGTAACCATTAAAAGAGCAAGCGGGCACGGCAATGCCGCCGAAACTAAAATAGATGTAGTATTTGATAAGCAAACAAAGAATGTACTAGGCCGCTTACCTGGCACTTATTACCAGAGAGATACAAGCATAGATTACCCGATACGTACAAACTTACCGCTACAATCTATTGAATGGAATGTATCTTTTTCTGATTTAAAAACAGCAGCCGCTACTCAAGGGCACGGGCAATTAGTTTTAAAACATCCGGAGGGCCAGCCGATTAAAGAAGCGCATATGGGCATGTTTACAGCGTTAGCTTTACCGCAAAGTAAAAAAGCAGACGCCGCCGAAACTACAGCCGATTACATTAGCGCAAGCCCTGACTTAGCGGGCCAGCTAGAAGTACTTAAATTCGATTTATCTAACATCTTAGATGAACAGCAGATCAAAGCCAAAGGTACCATAGAGGGGGGCGTCGAACGCTTCGCCTCTGGCTTTGACAGATTACTATCAGAAGCCGACGTACAAGACGTAATAGAAGAAAATCAATCTATGTACGCTGCTACTATTGAACAAGGCGTATTTGATACGTTAAGCGCTTACGAAAAAGCCATGCAGAAAAATACATTTGCAAAGACTGAAGACCTAACAGTATATTTTGAAAAGCCTAAAGTTTTAATTTCTGATAAAGAAACAATCGACAATATTAAAGCACGCGACGAAATAGGCCTTAGCTTAGATCACGAAAAGCATATGGTTATCAATCCTAACTTATCAGAAGACGACGCTTTAGAACGCGAAGTAGAAATACAAGAGCAGAAAAAGAAAAAGCAAAAAGAAGCTGTAGCATTAATGCAAGAAAGCGAAGACCCAGAAGACGAAAGCGACGCTATCAAAAAGAAAGCGTCGCCGTTCGGTAAGAAGGGCGCGCTAGAAGAATGAGGGCTTTTTTCTGGTCTATTTTATTACTGTTTTATTTACTGGCCGGCATATCTTTTATAATCGCCTTAGTCTGGGCCGGCTGGGGCGGCCTAGTCTGGACGTTTTGAAATGGCTAGTAATACAAAGGCAAACGGCACTTCTACTTTATTTCACTTACTAGACCTAAATGATTACGGGCTAGAAGAAGTACCGCCGACTAAGCGCCGCGAAGTTAAAGAAGAAGTACGTATAATTTTAGAAGAAGAGATATTTAACGACATTGCCGACGGTAAAAGCCCAGTTAAAGGCGAAGGCCGCTTTCAGCGTTTAGATAAAGACTACGCTAAAGACGAAAAGGGCGGCGTGCGTACAGCTAACCTTGAGTTAGAAGGCGACTTACTTTCAGACTTACAAATTAAAAACGCGCAAGGGTCTAAATTATTTATCGGCCATAAGGGTAAAGAAGTACCTAAGTCCGACGGACATAATCAAATGTCAGACAAGGCTAAATCGTGGGCGCGTAAATCTAAGATGCCTAAGCGCCGCTATATACCAGCCGACGACCAGCTATTTGTAAAAAGCATTACGGATAACATTAGAAGAATTATAAAATCAGCGACGCCTACAGAAGAAGAACGTCAGCAAAGAAGGCGCGAAGAATTAGAAGACGAAGGCGGCGAGCTTGTAGACATAGACGACAGTAGAGCTACTAGAACGCCCGCTACTTCGGGCATTACAGCGCCTGCTACTGGCGTAACGGTAGAAAGTTTATTTAGCGAAAGCAGTTTAGAAGCATTTGTAGCGCAAGCAATACAGAGGCGACAAAATGGAAGGTAAGTTAGTTTTATTAGACAGGTATAGAACGCCAGCCGACAAAGATATGTGTGATTATCGAATAGCGTATAATGAAATAATAAACGGCGAGCCAGAAAAGCGCTATAAATATTTAGCGGTCAGGCTAGACACGCAAACTTCTAAAACGTATGTAAGTTTTGATACCCGGTCGACGAATATGGAAGTAGCCTTTATGCTTAAAATACTTAACGAACAGTTTGCGGGCGAGTAATGGCAAAAAGCGCATTTACGATAGAAGTAACGGGCAAAACTAAAAGGCTTTTAAGTCAGGCGGGTAACGGCGGCTATATACCAGCTATGCGCCGCGAGTGGGTCAAGCGCGGCCCTTTGAAATTAAAACTATCAATTATAAAATCAATGCTTAAGGGCATAAGCCCAGTTAAGGGCGTAGGTAAATGGCCTAAATACTCAGCCGGCTACATAAAAGAAATAAAGAAGGGTAAGTCTAGCCGTATGCGTAGGTCTAAGCCTAAGAAAAGGCGCTCGCCCGTTACGCTTAGGCTGTTAGGGCACTTGCACCATAG
>QNFP01000573.1 GCA_003645535.1 Gammaproteobacteria bacterium
ACCGTTGCACCCGCCTGGAACCCGCGCTTGAGGAAGATTCGGTGTCCGCGCCCCAGCTCGGAGGGGATGGTTGGCTCAAAGCTATGAACCGCTCCCGGCTTGAAACCAATATTTTCGTCATTGGAGAAAGCGTCGACTCTCCAATAATAGTCCGAATAAAGAACGAGCGAGCCGGGCTCGAACGTTGTGCCCGAATAATTCGTTACCGAAATACTGGGATCTCCAGCGGCCACAAGCGACTCGTTGGCACTGAAGTAAATAATGTAGTAGTCCCCGTCTTCGACGGCATCCCAGCTCAAGACCTCGTTCTCATCCTCGGCCTTGGTGCTGCCATCCTCGAGCGAATAACCACTCACCGCAGGGAACCGGAAGTCTCCCGTGATCTGCAGGTCGACGAAGCCCTGGTCCTGTCCGGCGGTCGGGATCGCATTGGTGACCACCTCGAACTCCGGATCGACCACAATCGAGGCCGTCTCGTAGGCATTGCCAACGTAGTCCCAGTTGCCAAGCAGGTTGGTGCTCTCGTTCAAGCCATAGGCCAGGCCATGGCTGCTTGCATCAAGCCGGCGATTGTAGACATATTCCAGGAAACCGCCGGATAGACCGGAAGTGGGCAGCACCATCTCGGCATCACCCGAAACGGGACTCCCGCCGAGGGCATATTCGGCAAGGTTATCCAGCCCATCGCCGTCGGGGTCTTCCGACTCGTCACCGTTGCCGTACGGGTCGAGTCCATATCCGCGCGTCCATGCTTCCATGTCACCCAGCGGGTTCTGCATGCCAATGAATTTTGACGGATGAAGTGCAATATTGCTGATTCTGACTTCGTCCACCTTGCCATCGAAGAAGTAGTTCAACACACCCTGTCTCAGGCCGCGGCCAACCACCCAGTTGTTATCCGAGGGATCAATCAGAGGCGGACAAAGATTGCAACCTCCCGCCCTCGTTTTGCTACCGATGGCCGTAAACCCGGATTCGTCCTCGCTCTTGAGATAAAAAGTGACGGAATCCCCCTCATAGACCGCGACGGCCGTGTACCATTTGTTAGGCTCAACAAAATCGGCCGTGGTAATAGCGTCGCGGTTCGCACCATCCCACCACCATAGGCAGCGGAGCTCCCGCATGCCGTCGGTATCACTGTCGGGAAAGAGTTTGAAAGCAAAGGGTTGCTCGTTAATGCCGGTTTGAACATAGCCGTCTTTTCCAAAGGGAACCATGTTGGCACTGTTTGCTGTATCCACATTAAATGAACATTCGATGGTCCAGGCATCCGTAACGAATAGCCCTGAATCATCTTGCTGCCGTTGTAGGTTCCAACATTGTCTCCGCCCACAAAATCGAGGGACAGCTCGTTCGGGCCGACTCTCGCGACGCGGTCGAACGGGACACTGGCGCTGATAAGCGGCCGCAAACTTGACGACAGACTGGAAAGGTGGTTCGCATGACCGGAAACATCGCGATACCAGTCGTCGTTGTCGACGGCATGGGTCTGCCCCGCTTCGCCGTTTTCAAAACGCCAGTGGGCCAAAGCCGTTTCGGAAACCTCCTGCGGCAAAGCAGGAAAAACTGAAATGTCATCCACCGTTACCCCAAATCCGCCGCCAATAAACAGGTGGGAGTTGCTTGCATCAAACACACCACCGGTAAGACCGTCAGCACCGGCAACCTCGTTGCTGCTGATCACAAAACTCTGATCCGCATTAAATATTCCGTCAAAGTTTGAATCAATGGACATCGTCGCCGTCTTGGCCGTTGCATCCCATTCCATCCGCACACGAAAAGGAGCTTCCTTCGGGTTTGGCCGACGATTCGCATTACTGAAATTACCCCAGGAGGCATCGGTAAGACCATCGTCGTTATCTGCGGTGGAAATGAGCTTATAACGCCTTGTGCTGTGCTTCGACTCCATCGCACCAATGCAAGGGTGTCCGGGCTGGCCACTACCCACCGTACCCGTGACATCACCCATACCATAGATGACCTCGCCGTAAGATGCATTGGTTACCGTTACGGTCGCCTCAAACACAAAACTAACCGACGAATAATCTGAATCCTTGGTCCGGATATATTGCCGATAGTACGTCATTTCCTCCCAATGCGCATAATTGTTTCCATAATCAACGTGCTCCGTAAGCGATCCTCCATATAGCGAGGGGTGTGCCCAGTGGGTCGTGAGTTCCATGTTGCCGGGTAAGGTGCCGCCACTGAAATCCTCGGTAAAAAACTGGGCTGCGCTTGCCGCTGCTGCAACACACATCAGTATTATCAAAGCAAACAATGCTCTCTTCATTTCACCAACTCCTATTTTGGTATCCACTAAACGTTTCCTCATCGTCTACCAGCAGGGCATAATACGGTCTAAAACGATTGAGATAATACCAAGGTAGCACGCCCACAACAAGAAAACCATAACTATCGTCCCAAATACCTGAACGACGCTCCCATCAGGCGGGAGCTGGACTTAGAGGGTAATCACTACGTTGTGCCTGCCGGTCTGCTCGTTGAGCAGATAGCCGGA
>QNFP01000574.1 GCA_003645535.1 Gammaproteobacteria bacterium
CTCACTCACGCCGCCGGGATCTGGTGGTAAACCGAGATCGAGTAGCACTACGTGTGGAAGTTGACGTCGTACCTGTGCAATGGCATCTTGCTGATTGCCACAAATTGCGATGTCATAACCATCGAAACACCAACGCAATTGACTTTGTAGGCCGGGATCGTCTTCGACGATCAGCAGGTGTTTTTCTACTTTCTTATTCATCTATTCCGGTACTGCCTGATAATTATTTTCATCACTGACCGGTGTTTGGCAGGGTAGCTGGATACGAAATACAGAACCGCTTCCCAGCTTGCTGTAGACTTTAATGTCACCACCGATTGATCGTAAGTATTCTCTGCTTTCGAATAAACCTATACCCATACCCGTAAGACCTTTGGTTGATTCAAAAGGTTGAAAAAGACGATGCTCGATAAAATCAGCATCCATTCCCGACCCGTTATCCCGAATTTCTATTATGGCCTGATTTCCCTTTTCGACCAAGCTGATTGATATTTTCCCGTCGTTTTCAGTCGCTTCCTGCGCGTTTTGAACGATGTGTGTAAATACAGTGGCTAATTGCTCCTGATCTGCTCGCGCAACTATATAAGGGACGTCTGTTTTAAGTGTGGGCGTGGGCAGATGCATGGCGCGTCTGGTAACAACGTTGCTGAGTAATTCCGATAATTTGAAGTCAGTCGATTCGTTACCGCGGGCTCCTCTTTTCATCTGCTCCATCAAGCGCGTCATACGTGAGACCGAATTGGTGATGGTAGTAAAAACGTCATCGATAAATTCGGGTTTGTCTTTATGTTTTTCGGCGTTGGCAACAATAAGGGATTGTTGGGCAAGTATATTTTTTAAGTCGTGGATAACATAAGCCGACAGACGATTAAATGCTTCAAATTGCCTGGCCTGAATAAGTGCTTTATCCGTCAGGTACTGGGCAAGATAAGTTGCTGCTTGCTGGCCGGCCATTTTTAATAGATCCCTGTCTTCCCAATTTATATTCTGGTTTATGTTGGAGCGCTTGATTACCACAATTCCCAGGGCCTTAGATTGCAGCAGTAGAGGGACGATTAACCACGCTTTATCCATGCTGATTAATTCTTCAGGCAGCGCCAGGCCACGGTAGCTTTCAGGATCTTGCCGGTACTCATCGAGGTCTATAATCCAGCCTGTGGATTCGATAAAAGTTAACAGCTGACTACTCCAGTCGGGATTATCTGGTTCAGGAACAGCCATGTTCCAGTCTGCACTAATAGAGAGCTGATTCCCTTCATTTTTTGTCCATATCAGAGCACCATCGCTGTTAACCAGGGACGCCAACGCGCGTATGACACGATATGGTACTTCTTCATCGCCACTGGCAATTGTCTGTGTAAACTTTAGCCACTCTTCACGATAATCGTGTTTGTAGCTGAAAAAATGCTTGCTAATCAGAACGCGACCCTGAGCTCTGATTTTGTCAGAAAATAATAAAATTATAAGCAAAATACCCGCAGCACACAGGAAGCCTACCTGAAGAACTCCTCCCCATGTTCCGCCGTAGTAACGAACATAATATCCGACACCGGCCATGATGAGCAGGTAGAAACCTGCGCCCAATAGTGTTGCTGAATGGAATACTATTGTTCTGGAAACGTGGATGCCCAGATCCCATGTAGGGTTTCGTGCGATAGAAATAGCAATCAACGGCACCGCGATGGCGTTTACCAAACCCCGCGCATCCCACAGTGGAGGACTCACCTGCCTGAACAATAATGCATCGGAATAAAGGTAGAAATCGTAAGCGAAGATAAGGCCCACACCTATGCATAGATATTTGATGGACCATCTTTGCGCAGGAGTTGTGTTGCGAAAAACCTGTTCAACGAGCAGTAGCCCAATCAATGCAAGGGTTACCCAAACCATGAGGCTGAGGTTAGCGAGGCTATCCAAAGTATCATTTTGAGAGGTGATGGAGGTGATAGAGGTAGTGGGGGTCATAAAAAAAGGTGCTATAAACAAGATTGAAATAGCAACAGCAAGAATAACGACGAATAATTTTGTCCATTTGGATATCGGTGCGCCAGCCAGCTTCTCTTCCTTTTGTAATTCGAGGATATTGAGCATGAGCAGGCACCAGCCGGCATCTCTTGCCAGTTCAGCGATTTGTATTGCCGGCTGTAAGGCTTCCTCGAGGGCTTCGTGTAATGACAGTACAAACACGGTTGACACTGTTGCCAGGCCTGCCCAAACCGTAGTCGAGATACTGGCCACAAGCACCCGAATTCCGGCAGCGTTTCTGCGCCATGAAAAGATAAGCAGAATCGTCAGGGCGAGATAAGCTATAAAAGCAGCGAGGTAGCTAAATAATCCGACGTTCACAGTTTTTTATAATTACCGTATGAGCTAATCGACAGTAGAAGAATATTGTAATCAATCTCATTTTAGCTGCGTACAGGCTCTCGAAAGATTGACTATTCAGGATCAATCTGATCTTTATTATCAATGTGTTAATAGCTTTATTTAACATATTATCTGCATTATATGAGCA
>QNFP01000575.1 GCA_003645535.1 Gammaproteobacteria bacterium
ATTTTGTTTATGCTGGGGGGTTTTTAAATAGGGAAAGCCCATTAGTTTTTAGGAGGTTATATGGCTAGAGGGAGAAAACAAAATCTTAATGTTACGGCTTTGCCTTTGCATGATGATCCTCAAGCGGCTCATAAAGCGCGAGCTGATGATTTGCGGCCTGATGATTTATTAACCGATTCTGAAATTATTGTTTGGGATCGGGTGGCTCCACAGCTTGCCATGTTGGGGCGGTTGAAGCCTCATTTTGTTGATGCGTTGTGTGAGTATTGCCGGATTGTTAGGCGGTTGGCTGATGCGCGTAAAATGCTGGATGATGACGATTGGACCTATGTTGTTGTCGGGCGTAATGGCAATCAGCAAAAGTCACGGCCTGAGGTTGCTCAGTTAAATGATGATTGGCGTAAATGGCGGTCTTTAGTTGGTGAGTTTGGTTTAGCGCCTGCAGCTGAACGCGGTATGCAATCAGGGCAGGGTGATTTGTTTGATGACTTCGATAATTTCTGATCCTTTAGAGCGTGCGGCTCAATATGGTCGTGATGTTTTAACGGGTAAGATTGTTACCGGGCGATTAACAAAGCTGGCGATACAGCGCCATGATAACGATTTAAAAACAGGGGCCGATAGAGGTCTTTTTTTTTGTGAGGACTCAGCTAGTAAAGCACTTAAACTGTTTGATTATTTAAAACATTCAAAAGGGGAGTGGTCAGGACAACCCATTGTTTTAGATCCGTGGCAAGCATGGATTATTGCCTGTGTGTTTGGGTGGAAACATGTTGATACTGACAAACGTAGGTTTAAAACGGTTTATGAAGAGATTGCCCGGAAAAACGGCAAGACAACAAAACTTGCTGGGATAGCAAATTATGGTTTAACCAAGGATGATGAGGGCGGACCCGAAATATATAGCGCTGCAACTAAACGGGATCAGGCAAGAATACTGTTTGAAGAGGCGTGTAGGATGGTCAAGCAGTCGACTCCATTGCGGCGGCGGCTAGATGTACAGCAACATCGTATTTTAAACACAAGGAATTTTGGAAAGCTTGAGCCGTTATCAGCAGATGCAAATAGTCTTGATGGTTTAAATCCACACTTTGCATTAGTTGATGAGCTACACGCTCATAAAACGCCTGAAGTGTGGGACGTTTTAAAATCAGCTTTAGGGGCTAGAAGTCAGCCGTTAATCTGGGCCATAACAACTGCAGGTTTTAATAAAAACGGTATCTGTTATGAAATTCGGGATTACGGCGTAAAAGTTTTAACTGGGGTTGTTGATGATGATTCGTTTTTCAGCATTATTTACACGCTAGATGAGGGTGACGACTGGAAAGACGAGGCCCACTGGATAAAAGCAAACCCTAATTTACATGTATCGGTTTCTCTTGATTATTTGAGGGAGCAGGCCAGGCAAGCGGCGGTGATGCCGACAGCCAAAACCAATTTTTTAACAAAACATTTAAACATCTGGGTCACTGGTGACAGCCTGTGGTGCAATGTTGAGCGTTGGTTAGATTGTGCGGGTGATTACAAACAGGATGAACTGGAACCAGTAGAAGTTTATCTTGGTATTGACCTTGCGAGTGTTTCAGATATTGCCAGCATAGGTGGTGTTGCTATTATGCCGGATGGAAGTTGGCGAACATTTGGACGGCATTATCTGCCAGAAGATGCAGTTCATAACAAAATCAGGAAAACAGCCGTTCCATTTATGAAATGGAACGAGGATGGATGGTTAACGCTAACCAGCGGCAATGTAATTGATTACAACTGGATTAAAGCTGACCTTGAAACGTTTATGCAGCGGTTCAATGTCAAGGAAATTGCATTTGACAGGTGGAATAGTTCTCAGCTAGTCAATGACCTAATGGAAATGAACGCACCTATGGTGGCATTCGGGCAAGGATACGCCAGCATGAATGCACCGATGAAAGAATTGGAGCGGCGTTATTTAAGTAAAGAAATATCGCACCCTAATGACCCGGTTTTAAACTGGGCTATGAGTAATTTAGTAGCTGATCAAGATCCAGCTGGAAATATAAAGCCAGCAAAAAATAAATCATCAGAAAAGATAGACCCGGCTGCAGCGCTAATCATGGCAGTAGGACGGGCTATGTTGATTGATGAAACCGTAAACCTAGACGATTTTTTAAATGACCCCATAATGATATGAGCCTATTTTCTGTAATTCGAGGGTTATTTAGTAGTAATGCCACAGGGCAGCGCAAAGGCACGCAGGATTCAAGACCTTTGAGTACTGCGTATGATGATTCGCCGACGATTGGTGTTGATTCTGCTTTGCAGGTTTCTACTGTTTGGGCGTGTGTGTCATTGCTGGTTGAGAATGTGGCCTCTTTGCCGTTGGTTGTTTATCAGGTTGGGATTGACGGGCAACGATCTGCTGCAAAAGGCACGCGGTTATATTCTATTTTTCATGATTCGCCAAACAAACGCCAGACCTCGTTAGAGTTTTGGGAATTTATGATGCTCAACTTTGTGTTGAGGGGCAACGC
>QNFP01000576.1 GCA_003645535.1 Gammaproteobacteria bacterium
ACCAACTGATTACCCTGCATAAATGTTTTTAACGATGGCATACCCACTAAAAGCAAGACACTTATAATGGCTATCGTTATCAGCAGTTCGACTAAAGTGAATCCGGTATTCTTTTTCATGATTGTAATTTAAGACTAGTTAATTTGGATTGCCAGCAGATCGCGACCAGACGAGGATTATTGCTGATGAGTGGCTGATATACGGTAATTTTTCTATAGAAAACAACATTTTGACTTATTATTTTTGTCATTTATTTATCATATTTACCCTAGCATAGACCATGATTAATCAAACCTCTGCACGGTGACAAAAAATTGTTTAACATTCACCTCTAGAATTTAACCGATAAAAATTACTATTATGAATTTAGATAGAGTCAGCTCAGGAAAAAATATTCCCGATGAGATAAACGTCATCATCGAGATACCAACACACAGCGATCCAGTCAAATATGAAGTCGATAAAGAAACAGGCGCCATGTTCGTCGATCGCTTCATGAGCACCGCCATGCACTATCCGTGTAATTATGGCTATGTACCACACACCCTGTCGAAAGATGGCGACCCTATCGATGTTCTCGTCACCACGCCAGTACCATTGATAGCCGGCTCAGTAATCCAATGCCGCCCAGTCGGTGTGCTGAAGATGACCGATGAATCAGGTGACGATGCCAAAATTCTGGCTGTGCCCATCGATAAGTTGTGTAAGTCCTATACAAATGCGCTAACAATTGACGACATGCAACCTATGTTACTCGATCAAATCGCACATTTTTTTGAACATTACAAAGATTTAGATGAAGGCAAGTGGGTGCGTATCGAAGGCTGGGGCAACCTGGATGAAGCCAAAGAAGAAATCATGTCTAGCGTTGAGATGTATAAAGATGCGCCGGTTAAACCGAACTTCTAGTTAAGAATAATTTTAAGTTGTAAGTAACAAGTTTTAAATCTCATTTTTACTTACAACTTATTGCTTACAACTAAAATATTGGTGCCGGAACACGGGATCGAACCGCGAACATCGTCGTTACGGGGGACGCGCTCTCGGCCTCTGTGCCCGACTCGACTCTACCGATGCCATCCATGGAATCAGTACCAACTGAGCTATTCCGGCGTATCCATAAATGCCGCTCCTACGAAAAGCAAGCTCTTACGATATAACAACCTAATCCTGTGCATTAATAGTATAGGGCGTGACATCACACCACGGCTCCCTGTCCAACACGATATCAGTCATTAACTCTGCCGAAGCCGCACCCAAAACAATCCCGTTTCTAAAGTGTCCCGCATGCACATAGAGATTTTCAACCTCATCGTGCTGACAAATGTAGGGGATGCCCTTCTCTGTCCCTGGTCGCAACCCTGCCCATTGTCTTTCAACTTCCAGACCTTCCAGAAGAGGAATTAACTCTATTGCCGCCTGATGCAACTCTGCTAGCGCACCAGCTGAAATGGTTTTATCAAAACCAATCTTCTCTAGTGTGCTTCCGGCCAGTATACGACCATCTTTACGAGGGATAATATAATGCCCCTCAGACAAGACGATACGTTTGACCAGGTCAGGTTCGCCTTTATACATGATCATCTGGCCTTTTACCGGCACCACATCAACCGATGACTCAGTCGCACTAAATTGTGCACTCCAGGCACCACTAGCGATAATAACTTTCTCCGCAGAGATTGTTTGCTGACGTGTGCGCACACCACAAACTTTATTATTCTCTACCACTATCTCTTCTACTGCTTCGTGCTCTCTATATGGAATAGATAAAAACTCACATGAAGCTTTTAACGCGCTGACAAATCTTGGATTTCTAAGCTGCATGACATCAGGCATCCATATGCCTTGATTGACAACTTTACCAACTGTATTCTCGATGGCATGAACCGAGTCCGCATCATTTATAAAGCGGGCATCAACTGACCATTTATTTGCCCAGTCGGCAATCTCTTGCTGATCTTCTGCGACAGTGAATAATCCGCTGTGTAGTAACTCACAATCTTGTCCGGTCTGCTCAAAAAGCTGATCTGCTAGAACGGGATAAATTTGTTTACTGCGCTCCGCTAAAACGTTAACCGCATCGTCATAGCGCCATGGATACAGCGGCGATATGATACCGCCGCCAGCCCATGAAGACTCACCGCCGAGCGGCCCTTTCTCTAACAGCAGGACATCGACACCTTCAAGAAACAACTGGCGCGCAGTCAACAGCCCAATGACGCCTCCACCTACGATGATACAGTCCGGCATAACTATTATCTTTAAACTCTTTATTAAACCGCCGAATCCGGCAATTCTTTGATATATGAAGTTCTCGCTGGAATAACCAACTGGACACCGACGGATTCAACAATATTATTTATCTTCAAATTAATATCTTCCCGATGCTCTAGATACTCGGAAAATATTTTTGTTTTAATATATACATATAACTCTAATTCTTGTGCATATTCACCGAACTCAAGGAACCGCACTCTTGAATCTTCTGCATCAATAAATTCATG
>QNFP01000577.1 GCA_003645535.1 Gammaproteobacteria bacterium
ATGACAGGCGATACTAGTAAGACGGGTCTACTAGACCGGACGCTTCAAAGCCAGGTGACAGTTGCGGAACTCCCCGCAAATAGCCAGGCGCCCGATCTACCCTCGGATCAGCTAGAGCCATTTCACTTAGCTACTTCTGCTGATATTAGCCCTGTCCCACAGGCGCAGAGTGTCGACCTTAGTGAGCCCGTCGAACAAGCTGATTATCCCATCGCGTCTACCCCTGGTGATTCTGTATTGGCGGGGCCCGTACATGTTACAAAAAACCCTGATCCAGGAAATCCTGATACCACAAATTCTGACACAACAAATCCTGACTCAAAACATACCGACACACGAAAGACCGATACAACAGAGCTTGTGCCTGAGGTTATTGTCGATTCGGAGCAACATGGCGAACCATTGATAATCCTGGGTGCAAAAGTACCGCCGGGTACGTCTACGCGACTCAGCTGGAAACCCGATCAGTCTTTTGAGGGGATAGCGGCACCTACCCCCGTGCTGGTCGTTAATGGTGCTCAGTCTGGACCAACGCTGTGCCTGACTGCCGCTATTCATGGTGATGAACTAAATGGCATTGAAATGGTGCGCCGGATACTCTACGAGACCGAGCCTGAAAAACTTCATGGCACTTTGATCGGTGTGCCTATTGTCAATTTACACGGCTTTCATCGAACCTCTCGCTACCTGCCTGACCGCCGTGATCTGAATCGATATTTTCCAGGCAATCCTCGCGGTAGTTCAGCAGCGCGTATTGCCTATTCTTTTTTTAATGAAATCATTCGTCATTGTGATGCGCTGGTAGATTTGCATACCGGATCATTTCATCGCACCAATCTGCCCCAGGTACGTGCTGATTTGACCGACGCTGCTATCGTTGATTTATCCCAGAGCTTTGGTGCAACAGTTGTGCTCCATAACACAGGCACCCAGGGGACCTTGCGCCGTGCCGCTGCGGATGCGGGTATACCCGCTATCACCCTTGAAGCCGGTGAACCGATGCGCGTACAACAAGCCGCCGTAAACCATGGCGTCAAAGGCATAGAAACCTTGCTTAATAAGTTGGCTATGTACAAGCGGATCAGGTTTTGGGGCGATCCGGAACCTGTGTTTTACCATTCACAGTGGATTCGGGCAGAGCAGGGTGGAATTCTATTCAGTGAGGTGGAACTGGGTGAAAACGTCAGTATTGGTGAATTGCTGGGTACGGTGACGGACCCCATCACTAATGTGCGCACCGAAATCCAGTCGCCGTTTAAAGGTCGGGTTCTGGGACGAGCTCTTGATCAGGTAGTTATGCCAGGTTTTGCTGCGTTTCGAATCGGTATCGAAACGTCGGAACAAGATGTGCTACAGGAAAAGTCCGACACCGGAGACGCTGTTGATGATGGGGAAGGGCCAGAGCTTGAAGCCGCAAAGATCATGAGGAAAGCCCGTGCTCTTGACACTAGTCGGGAACAGGAGAAAGACGACATACTCGAAATGTCCGAATGATCAGAAGTTCCTTAATAATTATTAAACAGGGCTAGAGGTCAAGGTGATTGGTCGACCACTTCGACCAGGACTGTGCCTTCCGCTGCCGCCGGCGGTGAGATGTTTAACAGCGCTGACAAGGTGGGAGCCACATCAATGGGGTGTACCAGGCGGCCCACTCGGGCGGCGTCTATGTCTGGGCCGACAAATATAATGGGCACGTGGGTGTCATAGCGCCAGGGCGAACCGTGCATGGCCGCCACCGGGCCGCGGTCGAACATAAACCAGTAGGGCTGCTGGAAGACGTAGACATCTCCGGCGCGCTGGGGATGGTGGTTGTGGCGGACTGCAGCAGCAGGCCCCGAGAGCTGGCCCAGTAAAATACCGCTGCTTGGGATGGCGCCACCTATGCCGGGTTTCCTGGCCAGTTCTTCTGCAATAGCGGTGGCAACGTTCTGCCGGTTGAGCTTTTTGGCACTGACGGCATTGCCGTCCAGGTAGAGGTAGGGGCGGAAAAAGTCTTTTACCAGACCCTCACTGCCGAATACTGCGCCGCTGATTTTTCTTGCCATCGCCAATACCTCGTCGCCATAGATTCGACCGGCGTCATAACCCAGCTCGGTGGCATACTCCGGCATTTCTGCCATGCCGTGGTCAGCGGAAAATACGATCAGGGTCTTGTCCAGGCCCACCTGCTTGTCGATGAACTGGAATAGATCCGCAAGGGTGCGGTCTAGTTGTAGTACCACATCTTCATTTTCAAGACTCGAAGGCCCGAAAAAATGGTTGACGGCGTCCACCCCGGAGAAGCTGATGGACAAATAGTCGCTTACTTCATCTTGCCCGATTTGCTCGGCCTCGATAAGCGCCTTGCCGACATCCAGCAGCAGCCGGTCGCCCTCGGGACTGACTAGCACCCTGGTAAAAAACAACGGATGTTCGGCGGGTCCGAAAGCATGGGGAAAGGTTCTGCCATAACCTTTCAAATCTACTTCATAGGGGCGGTCGTCCTGATGGCGCAATTTGTAAT
>QNFP01000578.1 GCA_003645535.1 Gammaproteobacteria bacterium
AAGAACTTTTTAATAAGGCATATTCGGAACGGGTACAAAAATAGTAGATAAACCATCATCGCTGATCAATAGGTCTTCAGCATCAATTGATCTGAACCACATCTTCTATGTCCCGATCCACAATGCTCCGCACGTAAGCGTTGTGCCACCCTGTTCTTCTGGACTCATTGAGTTCCATAACACTGGGGTACCCACCGGTTAATACTTTGGCTACCAGTTGGTCTTGTTCAACATCAGAAAACTCGAACAATGGGTTTAACTGCGAACTGCTCGCTATACGTACCCGCCTCGGTGCATTGGGGAATTGGGAATGCTTTTTCCTCATGGTTCTTAACCTATTTGAAACCCACGAAACGATCAAGCAATGCCGATTTGCGCACCCGGTATTTTTCCCGGTATAACTTACGTGGCTTCAAATTGAGCTCCGCCAGGCCGAAAAAAACGGCAAACCGGTCTATTGAACGCAGGAAATAGCAGCGACAGGCCTCCTCTTCGGCAGCGCTATATGAACTCTCAGGGAACATATCCAAAGCCATTGGAAAGGCCGCCAGGAACTTGTCTTCGTAAAACTGCTGGGGTGGTTGGGTGTCACCAAACGAGGCCAGTAGAAAAAGTGTGTAGAGGAAGGAGTGCTGTACTATCCCGGCCTCGGGATAACCATCCCTGTAACCCCAGTTAAATTTTGTCGTGTATGCCTTAAACAGCTCGAGATAGATATTGCCATAATCACCCATAACAAGCATTTTTTTACATTTTTTGGTCAGGACAAATTTTCCGCGATACTTGCGGATGAGACCGGCGAGTTGTGCCACCAGGCGGGTGCAATGCAGTACCTCAAGGTCCACCTCGCTGCTAATACCACCAATACGCAACAGGCGGATGCCCCCACTTTCTTCGTCATCTGCCTGCCGTAACTGCTCTGCCATGGCTTTGCAGAATTTCAACGGCAGATTGCCCTTGGCGGTCGTTTTCAGGCCGCTTTCACCGATGGCCTCAACCAGCGAAATGAACAACCGCATGATTTCTGTATCCCGGGTTGACGCAACGTCCGCGTTAAAATATACGGTTTCCGGGGAATCAAATGGTTTGTAGAGCAAGTGGGTCATCTGTTCGGGTGATAGCCCGCAAAACTCATCCAGCATCCTTCGATTACGCTGGTTCATTTGCTGTTTAGCAAACGCATTGAGATCTTCCAGTGAAAAGAATGGCTGTTCTTCTGCAGTCTCAGCAATTTCGTCAGCAATAGCCTGTGCGAAACCCGGCTTTGCGAGGCAACACTGTTTGTATTTTTTGCCGCTCCCACAGGGGCACGGACTATTTCTTCCTGTTTTCATAACATATTCTAAAGTTACTTCGGATTCCTGTGTGCTCAATTTACCCAACTCCATATATTACGCGTTCCGGTCGATACCGGACATAAAAAAAGCCCCGCCACGTAAGCGCCACCCAGGTGCCAAGATTATTATGTATGATGAAAACAAAAGGGGCCGGATACATTTTGGGAATGTGTGTTATGCAGCATTGAAAACTATTTGAGGTTTGTTAGTAATCTGGAAATATTGCTCCAGTGTTGCTTTTTTGGCCAGTTTCTTCCCAAAGCAAATATCCTACAAGAACTACCCAGAATCACCACTTCCGCTCTGATCGCCTCATTGACATGCTTTGCCCAGCCTGCATTTGGTTTGAATTTGTTGGATCCAATAGCTGTTATAGCTACAATAGTTATTTAAAATTAGAGAACACCATGAAAATAGTGGCGGCAAAAGATGCCAAAAATCGATTTGGCCAATTGATTGATGATGCACAACGACAGCCGGTCACCGTTGAGAAAAATGGCAGGCCGTTTGTTGTCGTGCAGTCGTTTGAGGATTTCCAAATAGCACAGCAATTGAAGATGGCATCATTACGCACTGCAATCAATGAGGCACGCGCAGAGTATGCCGAAGGCCGGGAAATACCATTTGATGAAGCTGCGGTCGAGAGAATCACAACTATCGGGCGTCGACTACTAGCCAAGCGTGATCGCAACCGGTGACCGTTGTTCAGTACCAGGCCGCTGCCGAGACAGACCTGGTTGAGATCTGGCTGCAAATTGCTGGTGACGGAGATTACAACCACGCCGACGAGTACATCTCAAGATTGAAGGAAATCTGCGTCTTACTTGCTGGTCAACCCGGTATGGGTGTGGACAGGCAGGACATCGCAATGGGGGTTCGGTCATTTCCGGTGGATCGATATGTAGTCTACTATGAGCAACATGGCCCAGTTTTATCCGTGCTACGCGTCTGGCACACGGCTCGGGACCCGGAGACGCTATCGATAGCCGAATAAAAACTCAAATGACCACAAATAACCAATCCATACGCTTCATCCATAGCTCGGATTGGCAGCTTGGTATGACTCGCGTTTTCCTCGACAGGGATTCGGCGCCCCGGTTCAGTCAGGCGCGTATTGATGCTATAGGCACTTTGGGTAAGTTGGCCATAGAGCACGATGCGCAGT